>NATN01000248.1 GCA_002085355.1 Candidatus Zhuqueibacterota bacterium 4484_87
GAAATAGAGAAAACAGATTCGGGATCGCGGGCGCGGGCTGGAAAATTAACATTGGCGCACGGCGTGGTGGAAACGCCGATCTTTATGCCTGTGGGCACTCAGGGCACGGTGAAAACCCTATCGTCACAGGAATTGGTCGATCTCGGTGCGCAGATCATTTTGGGGAATACTTATCATTTATACCTGCGTCCGGGCGAAGAACTGATGCAGCGGGCTGGCGGCTTGCACAAATTCATGAATTGGGACCGGCCTATTTTGACGGACAGCGGCGGATTTCAGGTTTTCAGCCTTGCGGAATTGAGAAAGATCAAACCTGAAGGCGTGAGATTTCAGTCGCATCTGGACGGCTCCTATCATGATTTTTCACCGGAAAGCGTAGTGCGAACTCAGCGCATTTTGGGCTCGGACATTATGATGGTGCTGGACGAATGTACGCCTTATCCCAGCACTTTGCAGCAGGCGATCGACTCCAATGAATTGACTTTGCAATGGGCAAAACGCGCATTGCAGGCTTTTCGCTCGTCGGATCCATTGTATGGTTTTGAGCAGACGATTTTTGCCATTGTCCAGGGCAGCACTTACGAAGACGTTCGCCGACGAAGCGCTAATGAGCTGGTGGATTTGGACTTTCCTGGTTACGCGATTGGCGGATTATCCGTTGGCGAGCCAAAAGACATCATGTATGAAATGACGGCGCTATGCACGGAAATTTTACCAGAGCACAAGCCCCATTATCTGATGGGCGTTGGCAAACCCGAAGATATTCTTGAAGGTATTGAACGGGGCGTGGATATGTTTGATTGCGTCATGCCGACACGTAACGGGCGAAAAGGAACTGTTTTTACCCGAAATGGTGTGCTCGTGGTGAAAAATGCCACTTTCAAAGACGATTTCGCGCCAATAGATGAGGAATGTAGCTGTTTCACATGCCGGAACTATTCTCGTGCTTACATTCGCCATCTTTTTAAAGCACAGGAAATTTTAGCCATGCGTCTGGCAAGTCTCCACAATCTCCATTTTTATCTTGAATTAGTGGGCCTTGCCAGAAAAGCGATACTGGAAAACAGATTTGTACAGTGGAAAAAAGATTTTCTGGACAGATATTTTCACAGCGATGTCAATCAGTGAGAATTGAATCGTATTTAAGATTGCAAAATGCTGATGTTCGGGAAATATAAATTAATTGAAACTAAATCGGATTGATAAAGTCTTTTAAAATAACCGTCAATCCAGAATAAATAAATTAAATTCACGGAGGGAAAAGTGGTTTTGAATTTTATGTTACTTGCAATGGGACAACCTGCCAGCGGACCAGGCGGAAGTCCGAGCACAATGGGATTATGGCTGCCGATTATTCTGATTTTTGCCATTATGTATTTCTTGATTTTCAGACCGCAGGCGAAAAAACAAAAAGAACAAAAGATGATGATCGAAGCGCTTAAAAAAGGCGATAAAATCATCACTATCGGCGGTATTTACGGCGAGATCGTCGGGATTCGTGAAAAAGACGGCGTTCTGATTGTCAAAATCGCTGATAATACGAAAGTTGAACTGGTACGTTCATCTGTGGCAAAAGTAATCAATAGTTAGGGTTGCGTTTGAAAATGAGAGTTATCAAATACGGAAACCCGATTTTGCGCATGAAAGCAAAACGGGTGGAAAAAGTTGACCATCGCATCCGTCAACTGGTGAATGAAATGATCGAGATAATGCGCGACGAGGAAGGTATTGGCTTGGCGGCGCCGCAAGTCGCTGAGTCAATTTCACTGCTGGTCGTGGATCACAGTTTGATTGAAGAAGACGGCGAACCGTCCGCATATTTGAATCCGGAAATTTTAGCGGCGGAGGGTGAATCCGTTTTTGAGGAGGGATGTCTCAGTATCCCGGATGTCCGCGAAGATGTGAAACGTCCTGAAGTGATCAGCGTCCGGTACGAAGACATTGACGGCAATATTCACGAGAAAAAAGTTGATGGTTTGCTGGCTCGCGTCTTGCAGCATGAGATTGATCATTTGAACGGGATTTTGTTCGTGGATAGAATCAGTCCTGTGAAGAAAAAAATGATACAAAAAAAACTGAAGCAAATCGCTGCTGAAGAACGAGAAGCAATGGCGCAAGTTGCTTAAAAAAATGGCGGGTGGCTGATGAAGTTAATTTTTATGGGAACGCCTGATTTTGCCGTACCTTCGCTGGTGAAGTTGCATCAAAGCAATCATCAGATAGTTGCTGTGGTGACCGGGCCGGACAAGGCAGTGGGGCGAGGCCAAAAGATTCGTGAGACGCCGGTAAAGTTGAAGGCGCGTGAATTGGGTATCCCGATGTTAACGCCGGAAAAATTGTCGGATGCGAGCTTTGTTGAGCAATTACAGCGCTACGGCGCGGACCTGTTTGTTGTTGTTGCGTTTCGTATTCTTCCGGCGTCGGTCTTTACTATTCCGCCAAAAGGAACGATCAACTTGCACGCATCTCTGTTGCCGAAATATCGCGGCGCGGCGCCGATAAATTGGGCTATCATCAATGGTGAAAAAGAAACCGGAGTGACGACTTTTTTCATTGAGGAGAAGGTGGACACCGGTGAGTGGATTTTTCAGCGTCCTGTCCCCATTGGCGACAACGAGACTGCCGGGGATTTGCACGATAAATTGAGTCAGATCGGTGCAGAAGTCCTGCTGGAGACAGTGAGTGCCATCGACAAGGGAAATGCGCCGCGCATTAAACAAATCGGCGAAGCCACTCGCGCCCCAAAAATTACCCGAAAAATTTGTCATTTGAACTGGGCGCAAGACGCACGAACTGTTTTTAATTACGTTCGCGGTTTGTCGCCTTATCCGCGTGCATTTTCGATTCACAAAGGACAGGAATTGAAAATCTTAAAAGCCGAGATTCAGTCCGGGGAAAAAAAGACAAACGTCGAACCTGGTCTTGTGATTGAAGTGATGAAAGACCGGTTTATTGTCGCTTGCGATGAAGGCTCTCTGGCAATTACAGGCGTCCAGCCGCCCAATAGACGGCCCATGTCTGCGGCGGAGTATTTACGGGGATATCCTCTTGCAGAGGGTGAAATATTACAGTGACAGCTTCACCCTGTTATTTATCAGGAGAAGGCCAAAAACGACTTTTTTTAAACAGAAGGATTCATGTCAGCGCGCCAGATAGTAATTCGATTATTGGAACAGTGGAATAGCACGGATACCTATGCCGACATTTTGCTGGATCGGTTTTTCAAAGAAAAGAAAATAAAATCGTCCGACAGAGCGCTGGTCCAAGAGATTTTTTTTGGCGTCATTCGCTGGCAAAATCAGTTGAATTGGATCATCGAGCATTTTTTTCAGGGCAACATCGGGCGCGCGCCGCGTTTCATACGCTACATTTTGCAGAGCGGAATTTATCAATTACTCTATTTGCAAAAGGTGCCGGATTACGCCATTGTGAATGAGGCGGTTCGACTGGCGCGAAAACGAGGCGGGAATTTCTGGGCGCGAAAGGTGAATGCTATTTTGCGCAATTTCATCAGAAATTCGGAGCAGATCGTTTATCCTGATTCCGAAAAGGAGATAGCTGACTTCATTGCCGTGCGCTATTCGCATCCGCGGTGGCTTGTGGATCGCTGGCTTAAAAGATGGGGCGCAGACGAAACAATCGCTCTTTGTCAAAAAAATAATGAGAGACCCGCGGTTTCACTGCGAATCAATCAACTGCGCATCGCTCAACAGGAGATGACGGATTTTTTACTGAAACAGGGCGTTGAGTTTTCCCAGGTTGAGGATATGCCTGATTTTTTTCAGATAAGTTCTTTCCAAGAAATCGGGCATAGTGAATTTTTCCGAAAGGGCTATTTTTCAGTGCAGGATGCGAGTGCGGGTTTAGCGTGCCGTTTATTGGCGCCGCAACCGAATGAGCAAATAGTTGATCTGTGTGCCGCGCCCGGAGGGAAAAGCAGCTATTTATTGGAGTTGTCTCAGGGAAAAGCAACTGTTCTTTCGGCGGATATTAATTTTCAGCGATTGCAATTAGTGAAGCAGAATCTGGCACGTTTGAATTTTCCGACAAATCGTTTGATTCAGGTTGATGCTGCAAATTTTGCGAGTCAGCGGGCGGACAAAATTTTAATTGACGCTCCCTGCTCGGGATTGGGTGTCTTATCCAAAAGAGTTGATTTGCGTTGGCGTCGTACGGTTGATGAAATGCAGGAGTTGCCGAATTTACAATTTTCAATTTTGGAAAATGCAGCAAAGTTGATTCAATCCGGCGGTGTGATCGTTTATGCGACTTGTACCATTGAGCCGGAAGAAAACGAACTGGTTGTGCAAAAATTTTTGGAAATTCATCAGGAGTTTGAAATTGACAATGCCGGGAAATATGTGCCGGATCGATTTGTGAGCGGCAAGGGGTGGGTTCAAACTTACCCGCATCGGCATGGTGTGGACGGATCATTTGCAGTGAGATTGAAAAGGAAGTAATCTGAAATTTTGCGACATAAAATGATTGATAAGTAATTCAAACGCGTTAGTAATTAAGCAGGTGGAGTTTTATGGCTGCGATAAATTTAAAAAATGATTTAACCAACATGTTTTATGAAGACGCGAAAGATATGCTGAAACAAATGTCTTTGAAAATTGTCGAGGAAAGCAAAAAGTTCGACCCGACAAATACTTATCCCATTGGCGTCGTAATGTCCCAAATTCCGATTCCAGGTTCAAAGGTGAAAAAGGGGAGAAGAATTTACGTAATTGTGAGCAAAGGCGAGCCCACCATGGAAATGGCGGATTTAGTGGGGAAGTCAGAGCGAAATGCAATTATTATGCTACAAAATGCCGGTATGATAATTAAATCGGTTCGTTACGAACATTCCGATAGGATAAAGTCCGGCGCCATTGCGTATCAGAGCATTCCCCCCGGAACAGAGATCAAACCAAACACGGAAATAGAATTGATTGTCAGTCTGGGACCTTTCCCCGATAAGTTCATTGTGCCGGATCTCATCGGACGGAATTTAAAAGATGCGCAAACTCTCATTGTCCAGTCGGGTTTGACGCTCGGAGAGGTGAGTTTTCAAATAGCAGATGATTTGTTGCCGCAAACAGTGATCAGTCAGTCCATAGCGCCACAGACAGTAGTTTCTCAGGGCGATACAATAAATTTATTGGTGAGCAAATTGCCGAACTCACCAGGAGAAAATAACTGATGATCCATATTGCTCCTTCTGTGCTGGCTGCTGATTTTTCAATGTTGCGTGAGCAATTGAGTGAACTTCAGCGCGCCGGAATCAATTGGCTTCATGTGGATATTATGGATGGCCATTTCGTGCCCAATTTGACCTTTGGTCCCAAAATCGTAAAAACATTGCGCAAGTTGTGGCTGGGCACGCTTGATGTGCATCTGATGGTGGAGGAACCCGATTTTTTGATTCCTGATTTTCGGGAAGCGGGGGCGGATATTATCACTGTTCATGTCGAGGCTGTCAGACATTTACATCGTACGGTGCAACTGGTGAAAAAATTGGGAGCAAAAGCCGGCGTATCACTTAATCCGGCGACACCGGAGGTTCTTCTGCAGGAGATTCTATCAGATGTTGACGTGGTGCTGGTGATGTCAGTGAATCCGGGGTTTGGTGGACAGAAGTTTATTCCTGACGTTTTGCCGAAAATTCGCCGAATCAGGAAGTCAGCAGATCAACTCGCACATGAAATCGACATTGAAGTTGATGGCGGTGTGAATGCGGAAACAGCAAAATCCATCGTGGAGAGCGGGGCGAATGTACTCATTGCCGGCACAGCGATCTTTGGGGGAAAGAACATTTCAGCGTCATTCAATGCCATACGCAAAAATATCGGACTTTCGGTGTGACATCATTTTTCTTTGGGGTTTTTTTGTCTTTCCCTTTCCAATTGAATTGACATA
>NATN01000249.1 GCA_002085355.1 Candidatus Zhuqueibacterota bacterium 4484_87
AAAACCATGCTCGTTTTTCTCAATCACGGCACAGGGATCAAGACTATTCTTTACCGAAATTTAGCACGCGTGCCGCATGATAAATACCAAATTTTTGTTGAGGGACAGCATCGGGTAAATTCTCTGTTAAATTCCCCTTCGCTCGGAAAAAATGAAGTTCATTTGGTCGGATTGCCAAAATTAGATTACTATTTTCAAGGGAAATTTGACCGAGAACAGGTGCTTCGGAAATGGGGGTTGGATCCGAACAAGCCGACTATACTTTTTGCTCCGACCTATAAGCCGACCTGCATGTATGATGTGAAAGACGATATTTTTGAACAGACAAAAGATTACAATTTAATCATTAAATTACATCCGTACAGTTGGATGGGAAAATATGCACCGCACAAACAGCATCGAATCTTTGAGCGGCGCGTCAAAAGATATAGGCACGCAGTACTTTTGCCGTTTGAAGAGTACAACATTGTTCCCTATTACGTGGCAGCGGATGTCGTCATGAGCGAGGCGTCCAGTACTGTGTTCGATTTTCTGGCGACCGGGAAATTTGGCATTGTGTACGATCTCCCGTGCGACAATCTCAAACATCACGATGGACAGCCTTTGCTGGAATTGGACAATCGTGAATTTTTGGACGGCGCTTTTGTTCACATCAATTCAGGAAAGCAGATTCGGGATGCTGTTGAACAATGTCTGCATCCGACAAAAGAGATGATCTCTCAAGCGGATGAATACAGAGAGAGATTCTTTTATAAATTGGACGGAAAGGCTACCGAGCGATTTGTGAAAAAATTAGAACAGTTATTTGAAGAAGGCGGGCATGAAAATGATCCGGATGAAAAATAAAATTTAGAAGGAAATTAAGGAAAAATTAATGAAAGCAGTCATCATCGCTGCCGGAGCGGGAAGTCGTCTTGATAGCGAGGAACCGAAAACTCTTCTGCCATTCGGAGACGAAACGATTCTGGCGAATATTTTAAAAAATATTTCAAAAGGGGGAATCAATGAATTTGTTATAGTTGTCGGATTTCAGGCCCAGCATATCATTGATTATTTGAAGAAAAATGACTATTTTGGTTTTCAGATAGAATTTGTCAAAAATGATGAATGGAAACGCGGAAACGGGGTTTCAGTTCTGATTGCCAGAGATGCGGTTGGAGAAAATCCATTTTTGTTGTCCATGTCCGACCACATCGTTTCCAGCAGCGCAATTGAACGGATTTTGCGTCATCCGCGAGAGAATAATTTATTACTCGTTGACCCGCGAGTGGATCAGATTTTTGATATTGATGATGCTACTAAAGTGGAAGTGAACGGCCGTTACATCTTGAATATCGGAAAAGAAATTCCAAAATACAATGCCATCGACTGCGGTATTTTTGTACTGGATCAGCGTTTTTTCACTGTGATGGACGAACAACAACGATCAGGAAAAGAATCAATAAGCGCCGGCGTGACAAAATTGATCGAAATGAGACTAATGGAAGCTGTTTTCATGGATGAAAATGACTTCTGGATCGATATTGATACTCCGGAATCATATCAGTTTGCATTGAAAGAGGAGAAGTATGGAAATCATCAAACTTGATCCCAAACATCCTGATTCAGAGGAACTGGACAAGGCGGTTGCCATTATCGAAAATGGCGGCGTAATCGGCTATCCCACGGATACAATTTATGGACTGGGAGCTGACATCAATAACGACCAAGCAGTGGAGAAAGTGTTTGCTCTGAAACAAAGACAGAAAGACAAACCTATTCTCATATTAGCCGCCTGGCTGGAACAAGTGCAGTCATTGACTGAGTTTTTCTCTGAACAAGCAAAGCTTCTGGCGTCTTATTTCTGGCCTGGTCCTTTGACCATGATTTTTCCGGCAGCTAATCATGTAAATCCGCTGGTCACAGGCACTGTCGGCACAATCGGCGTGCGCATCCCATCTCATCGTGTCAGTCTGGAACTAATCCGTCGTAGCGGCGTTCCTATCACGTCCACGAGCGCGAATCTATCAGGGGCACCTAATCCGACCAGCGCTGAGGATGTTATTGCCGCTTTTGGCGACAAGCTGGATGCTGTCATTGACACAGGGCCTTCGCCGACGTCGCTGCCTTCGACCATCGTTTCAGTCGTCAGTGCGGAAATCAAGATTATTCGTGAAGGCGCAATCTCAAGAAGAAAAATTGAAGAAGTAATTGGAGAATTATGAGTCGTAGCTACCACATACTTTTTGTCTGTTCCGGCAATGCATGCCGCAGCCCCATGGCTGAGGGACTACTGAAAAAAAAACTATTCCCCCAATTTCTGAAGAAAGTAGAAATTGAATCAGCCGGGACCTTGGGATTTTCCGGGTCTCCGGCAAGTCCGTTGACGATTCAGGTTGCAAAAGAAAAAGGAGTCGATATATCAGGGCATCGATCACAGCCGTTGACGAGAGAACTGGTCGAAAACACTGACCTCATTCTTGTTATGGCAAATCACCACAAAGAATTTATTCGAAATAATTTCCCTGATTTTATTGACAAAGTCTTTTTATTGACCGAATTTGGCCAAAATGACCCTGAAAATGAGCAGAACTTTCCCGAGATTCTTGATCCGATTGGTGAAAATTTGAGCTTTCACAGAAAGATAATCGAGCAGATTGATCGGGAATTAGTCCGCATTTTGCCGATTATCAAAGAAAAAATTGAGAAACATAAAAACAAAAAGACAAAATAGATGACATTGCGATCCGTTGAAAATCTCTGCAAGCTGCAAATGACAATAATCTTTTCCCTGCTGATTTTTTTTGCTATGGCAGAGAGTTCATTTTCTCAGCAGCACAACGCAAACCCTGACACAACCAAAACAAAACCAGACACGACGGTTACCGACACATCAGTAACAAAAAAAAATAGCTCTAAAATTGACACTACTGTCGCTGGTGAAGACTTATTGAAAGATAAATATGAAAGCAAGCCGACAGCATACGATACAACCAATAAAATTCTTTTACCGCTTAACCTAAAAAAGGATAAATTTGCCTATTTTGATGCCAGCCAGTCCATTGACCGGATAATACCTAACAATGCTTTCGATGTGAAGGAAAAATTGACTTTTATTATCCGCTACGGTCCCATTAAAGCGGGGACAGCAATCATGTCCATTCCGCGCGTTGTAAAAAAAATGGGACGTAAGTGCTATAAAATTCAAACCGAAGCAAAATCGAGCGCTTTTTTCTCTGCCTTTTTCAAAGTGAGAGATAAAGTTATTTCATACATGGACGCGAAAGGTCTTTTTAGTTGGGGATTTGAAAAACATTTGCGCGAAGGGAAATACCATTCTGATCGTTTTGTTGTTTATGATCAGTACCATGGCTGGGCAGTGACCAACAAAAAGGACAGCCTGCGCATTCCGCCCTGCGTGCACGATATTCTCACATCATTCTATTTCATTCGCACACAAAAATTGGAAGTCGGTAAATCTCTCTTTCTTGACAATCATGCTGACAACAAACTATATCCGCTGGAAATTAAAGTGCACAAAAAGGAACGTATCAGAGTTAAAGCCGGCACATTTAACTGTATAGTTGTGGAGCCAATTCTTCGTGCTGAAGGGCTCTTTAAAAGCAAAGGAAGATTACTGGTCTGGCTCACAGACGATGAGAGAAAAATTCCAGTGCAGATGAAAAGCAAAATCCTCATCGGTTATATTACTGCTGAATTGAAAAAAATGGAAGGAGTGAAAAAGGAATAGCATGTCTCGCTATCACGAAATTGATTTGAACAAAATCAGCACCTATTCCATCAAAGACAGACCGAGCAAAGTGAGAGTATCTGCTCTGGCGAAAAAATATCAGTTAGGATCATCAATCAAGCACTTCATTTCCTCGTTGCCCGACATTCTCATCGCCGCTGATTTAAAGCAGCTCATCAAAGATATCGGTTCAGCATATAAAACCGACAAACAAATCATTTTCATGATGGGAGCGCATGTGATAAAATGCGGTCTCAATCCTTTGCTCATTCAATTAATGGAAAACGGCATCATCAAAAGCCTCGCGCTCAATGGCGCCGGCGTGATTCACGACACTGAAATGGCTTTCTGGGGAACGACATCAGAAGATGTGGAAGCGGCTCTTGCTGATGGCAGCTTTGGCATGGTCAAAGAGACGCCTCATCATATATTTTCTGCGGCAAAAAAAGGACAATCAGAGGAATCAGGATTTGGCGAAGCCGTAGGAAAATATATTCTGGAATCAGATGCGGAATTCAAAGAAATCAGCTTGCTGGCGCAAGCATATCGCCTGGAGATACCGGTAACAGTTCACGTGGCAATCGGCACGGATATCATTCACCAGCATCCGACAATGGATGGCGCCATGATTGGCGAGCTCAGTTTCCGCGACTTCAAAATTTTCGCTCATCAGGTCAGCTTGCTGGACAAAGGTGCGATTGTACTTAACGTTGGTTCGGCTGTTTTGATGCCCGAAGTTTTTCTGAAAGCGCTTACAATTGCGCGTAATTTAGGTTATCCTGCGCACGGTTTTATCACGGCAAACTTTGACCATTTTCAATTACGATAAATTTTTTTCAAAAAAGTGTTGACAATTTAAAAAAAAATTTGTATGTTTGGAGCGTCAAAGCCCTAATTTTATTATCTGATTTTGACATTTTACATAATTTATATAGGCTTTTTTTCTAAAATACAAAAAATTTCACACCTGTTGTGGATAGTATTCAATCAGCAAGCTTCAGGAAAATTTTTTATGCTTAATGGCCTGGGCAAAAGAACACTGGCTATTCATAATATTTTAGAAATAACAGCAGCCTGTCAAAAACAAGAGAAATTTGACAGCAAGCGAATAGCAAAACACATTTCATGGTTTTCCTTCTCTAAGTTGGTTAGGCTTTTTTGAGTAACAAGGCAAAACTGAAGTGTCGATAAATCGACGCTTCAGTTTTTTTATTTTGAAATGTAAGTTCAAATTTAAATCTAAACCAGAAAAAAAATAAACAAAACCGTAAGGAGAGGTTCTTATGTCATTCGTTGAAGAGATTATGGAACAAGTCAAAGCTAAGAACCCTGCAGAACCCGAATTCCATCAGGCAGTGCAGGAAGTTGTTGAATCTCTGGAATTGGTAATTGAGAGACATCCTGAATTCCGCAAAGCGAAAATTGTGGAAAGAATTATTGAGCCTGAACGGGTGATCATGTTCCGCGTACCGTGGGTGGACGACAAGGGTGAATATCATGTAAATCGTGGTTTCCGCATTGAAATGAATAGCGCTATTGGCCCCTACAAAGGCGGCTTGCGTTTCCATCCTTCTGTAAATTTAGGCATTCTGAAATTTTTAGCATTCGAACAGGTATTCAAAAATTCTCTGACCACTCTGCCCATGGGCGGCGGCAAAGGTGGTTCGGATTTTGACCCCAAAGGCAAGAGCGATATGGAAGTAATGCGTTTCTGCCAGGCTTTCATGCAAGAACTTTTCCGTCACATTGGACCGAACACGGACGTTCCGGCGGGCGATATCGGCGTCGGCGGTCGCGAAATCGGATTTTTGTTCGGAATGTACAAAAAATTGAGAAATGAATTCACCGGCGTTCTGACTGGCAAAGGTTTGAACTGGGGTGGTTCTCTCATTCGTCCGGAAGCTACCGGTTATGGCGCTGTCTATTTTGCCCAAGAGATGCTGGCAACTCGCGGCGAGAGTCTGAAAGGAAAAACCTGTCTCGTTTCCGGCGCCGGAAATGTCGCCCAGTACACTTGCGAAAAACTGTTGCAATTAGGCGCCAAACCAGTAACACTGTCTGATTCCAGCGGTTACATCTATGATCCCGAAGGAATTGACGAGAAAAAATTGGCGTGGGTCATGGAATTGAAGAATATCCGCCGCGGCAGAATTAAAGAATATGCTGATCAATTCAAAACAGCGACTTATACGCCGACAGATTCGGCTCAAGACCATAATCCGCTGTGGGATCACAAAGCTGATTGTGCATTTCCGTCAGCAACCCAGAACGAGATCAATGGCAAAGATGCTGAAAATCTTATCAAAAACGGCGTTTATGTGGTTTCCGAAGGTGCAAACATGCCCACGACTCTGGATGGTGTGAGAATTTTTCTCGACAAAAAGATCCTGTACGGCCCGGGAAAAGCAGCCAATGCAGGCGGTGTTGCGGTTTCCGGTTTGGAAATGTCACAGAATAGCTTGCGCCTGGCATGGACGCGCGAAGAAGTTGACAGCCGTCTCCATGGAATTATGAAAAGCATCCACAAAGCAAGTATGGAAGCAGCGGAAGCTTACGGGACTCCTGGCAATTACGTGAATGGTGCGAATATTGCCGGATTTTTGAAAGTTGCCCGCTCCATGATGGATCAAGGTGTTTGCTAAAACAAAATCAATTTTGTAGAATCAAAGGGCGTCCTTGGGCGCCCTTTTTTATTTCTCATGCCATTATTTCTCCTGCAAAATGCCTGATCGCTATGAATTTTACTTGCATTAATCCAAGAATAGCACTATATTTTAACTATAACTAAAATATGAATGACCAGTTGAAAATTTTTAAGTAAAACAGCAATAAAAAACAATAAAAGCCTTACGGCTTAATTCCGAAATTGGATTGGAGTTTAGGCGTCAGCCTTTTAAAAACAATCGATTAGCGTCTTGTCTTCAATTTTAACTAGTCATTCGTATTAA
>NATN01000038.1 GCA_002085355.1 Candidatus Zhuqueibacterota bacterium 4484_87
TGGTCTTACGCTGGCTTTCCCAATATTTTATACATGGCAGGCGAAATTAAAAATCCACGGCGGAATTTGCCGCGAGCATTAATCGGCTCTGCCATTGGAATTATGCTGGCTTACACGCTTATTGCTCTGGCTACTGGCGCTATTGTTCCCCATGCTGATCTTGTTGCAGTGCATGGCTCTTTTGCCAATCCGTTTCAATATTTACCGATATTTGCAAAATTTGCTGCTGCCTTTCTTGCCATTGCAGCATTTCTGTCCATGGTTGGCGCGACGAATGCCTGCATTATGGTGCAGCCAAGAATCGAGTATGCCATCGCCCGGGACGGATTGTTCTTTTCTGCCTTTGGTCATGTGCATGCGAAATATGAGACACCGGATTATTCGATCTTGTTGCAGTCCGGACTGGCGATTTTGCTGTTATTCATCGGTAATATAGAAAGTTTGCTCGGATATTTCACGCTCTCGTACCTTCTACAAAACGCGCTTGTTTATGCTTCAATTTTCAAATTGAGAAAAAGACATGATTACCAACCAACTTACCGCGCGCCCGTCTGGTGGCTGATGACAGTATTAGCCATCGTGATCCAGCTTTACTTGGCATACGGGACTTTCATCGCTTATCCGGCAGGAGGCGTCATTTCTGCCATTGTTATCATCGGAAGCGGCTTGCCGATCTATTTTTACTTTTCCAGGAAACAGAGAAAAGACAGGCAACATTCTTCCCCTTAATTTCGTCAAAACTAAAAAAGGTTTTACAATGAAAAAAAGTCTCTTTTTTGTTATTGCTGTTTTTATTTTTGGGCTGATTTTATCTTCATGTGAAAAAAATCCGGCAGCGCCGGTAATCATTCCCGACGAAGAAGTTCACAAAATTCCATACGAGCGATTGTCCGGACAAATTGCTTTCCGCCGCATTGTTAAAGATTTGCCGGATGAATATTACATCATCATCATTGACGGCGATGAACATTCGTTGACAAATAAAGCGTTGTTTTATCCTTATATTCCGGCAAATTTGCAGTTTTCTCCTGATGGTGAACAAATTTTATTTTCTTATTACTCCTACCGTTATCCGACGCTCTCTTACCAATGGCAATTGTACGTGATGGACCTCAGCAGTGTCGTTATGCAAAATATGTCGCCTTCTTATTTTGATGACAGCTTTGGCAGTTGGTCTCCAGATGGTCAGAAAGTCGTATTTTGGTCAAATCGCAATTTTCAGTCTGGACTATGGTTGCAGGACGTCGGCGCTGATACGGCAGAATTTCTATTTCCTGTAAATGTGCTTGCCCGTACGCGATCTGCGTGGTCGCCAGACGGGCAGCGATTAGTTTTTTCTGACATGGATTCGTCAGGGCGCGCGGTTATTTTTAGTTATGATTTTGCAAGTCTGGAAACAAAAACCTTGTTCGTTTCCGATGAAGATAGCAATCGGGTGGCGTTCAAGCATCTCGTTTTGGCGCAGGACGGGGAGAGACTGGCATTGGTAAAGGCCCAGGCAACGGGCATTGACGAGATCTGGATATTCAATTTGATCGATCAATCAAAAAAACAGCTCACAATGGGCAATGCGGACTGGCATCCGTGCTGGTCGCCGGGCGGCAATCAGATTTTGTTTTCCCGCGGCCACAATTTGTACATCATTAACGACGACGGAACGGAATTGGAACAGGTGACATTCGGGGAAAATAACTTTGACGAATACCCAACCTGGATCCAATAGCGCGAAAAAGTTGTGCTGATAACGGAATTTTCAGATTATTTTGGACAGAGGTGTTTTTTTGTGTATTAGATGCGTTCGGAAATTGTTGAAAAAATCACTTCGCCAGATCGAGAAGCCTTTGAATTTGTTCATTCGTTCCCAGTGCGTACAAAATGAGCCCATCGTGCAAGAGCAGATCTCCCGGCGGATTAATCATGATTTTTTCGTCGGTGTCCAGATAGCCAATGATAGTCGCACCGCCGGTTTCGCCCTTGATATTCGACTCTCGCAGACGTTTATTAATTAAAGCGCTCGTTTTTTCAATTCTTACTTCTTCTATTTTAAGCTCAAATTCTTCGCTCTGCGTCATTACGTCCAAAAAATCTACGATACCGGGTTTAATGAATAAGTTTGCCATCCTTTTCCCGGCAATGGCATAAGGTGAGATTACTTTATCAGCTCCGGCGCGCATTAGCTTTCGCGAGCTCAAATCATCAATCGCCCGCGAGACGATGCGCAGTTTTGGATTCATACCGCGAGCGGTGAGCGTGACGTAAACGTTATCCGCATCATTGGGAAGCGTCGTCACCAATCCGGCGGCGCGGTGAACTCCGGCTTGCTCCAGAATCTCATCATCAGTGGCGTCTCCTTCCAGAACGAGAAAGCCGTTTGTTTTGAGTTCTTCTGCTAAATCGGTATTTATTTCGACGATCACAAACGGGCTTTTGGATTTGACAAATTCATTGATAATCACCACGCCAGTTCTTCCATAGCCGCAAACGATAATATGGTTGTTCAATTGGTTAATTCTTTTTTGCATTTTCCGACTCCGAAAAACATTTCTGATATGTCCTTCTATAATGAACGCTGACAGATTAGCCAGCGCATATCCGCCAACACCAATACCAAAGACGATGAGCCAAATGGTGAAAATTTTGCCTGAATAAGATAATGGCATTACTTCATGAAATCCTACGGTTCCGATGGTAATGACCGTCATATACAGAGAATCAAAGAAGCGCCATTTCTCAATTAGCACATAGCCAAACGTACCGGTGCAAATGATAATAAAAAGAAGCAATAATGAGATTAGTAATCGTTTATACATAGTTAGCAATGAAGTTGTTGTTCGTGGTTAAAATAGGCTCGATTAGCCATAAATATTTTTCTTATTCCTCAGGGCTGTTTTTTGGCAACTGGCCCGGCGTTTCATTCTTATTTATATTTTTTACTTTTCAGCTTCAATAATGTTCGTTTTAGCCCACTCAGTTAGTGAATAATTTTGGTACGAATTTTTCTTGAATTATTTTACCAATTTGCTGCGCGATTTCCTTTTCTTCAAAGTTGAATAATTCTTTTCCGACTTTGTACAAAAATTCTATCTCTTCCGGGTTAATCTGCCGGTCGCGTACGGCAATAGAAATCATGTAGCCGAACATAGTGAAACGTTCGGCAGGATTTATTTTTAAAATTGCATTTGCCGAACCCCAAAAATATTCTTCAATTTTTTCGCTTTTGATAATCTCGTGCAAAAAGCTTTTGGGAAATACTTCAAAATTACTGAGCGCATCAACGATAAATTCAATTTCTTCGTCTGTCACATTTTTATCTGCGAGGGCGATCATAAATCCAGCGGAGGCGATAAAATTTGCGCGATGAAATTCGATTTCCGAAGTTTTCAAGGAAACTAAATATTTCACTAATTCCATTATTTTGTCTGTCAGCTCTTTATCCTCTTCCAATGGTTTATTTTGTTGAATAAGACGAAATAATTTTGATTGGCTAAAATGATGCAAAGCCTTCACCCGCACAGGATGCACTGGGTGTGTGCTTAAGTTTGTTTGCGGAGATTCGGCAAATTTATGAATTTCTCCGTCAATCATTTCCATGTAAGCTTCCGGATTAATCATCGCTGCATCCAGGCTCAAGCCGGAAGATAATTTGAAGAAATTGGTAATGCATTTGTCGAAATTTGGCGACGCGATATAGCCGTAGCGGTCGGCGGCAATTTCCGACAGTTGCTGCCAAATGGTCAACTTGTTGCGGAAGATTAGGGGAATGTGGTTCGGCTCAGGGAAAACAAATTGAACGATGCGGTTGAATTCTGCATTTTTGCTGATCAGATGTCCGATTTCATGGCCGATGATAAATTTCAGCTCCTCCTCATCGAATTTCTCGATTAATCCGGAATTGAAAACAAGCAAATGCGATTCATCGTCCTCAAATTTGGGAATTGCCGCAGCGTTGATGTCAGGAGAATTAGTCACGTAAAAATCCAATGGTTCGTTAAAATCAAGGGCGCTTTTTACTTCCTCGCACATTTGATGTAGTTTGGGCAACAGTTCCCGCGTAATTTTAAAACTGTGCCCTTGATGAATAGAGCGAAAATAATTTTGCTCCTGATCGATTTTTCCCTGGCGCATGATTTCCCGTACAACATCAGCTTCGAGAAGCTCGGACAATTCCGCTTTTATGTTTTTTTCAAGTTGCAAATTAATAAATTGGTAGTCCATAAGTGATTCCTCTTTTTAAATGAGTTGCGTTTATTTTAAACGGGATATTTTTCATTCGGAATTTACAGCGTGCTTTTGTTCAGATATTACCACTCCCAAAAATGCTTTTTGATCGGAAAAAATTGTTAATTGAAAATTTATTTTGACATTTATCTTTTTTTTTCTTATTTTTACCTGCATTTAAGAAATGATTCATTCATGACAGGGGAAAATAGATGATGCGAATACGGATGACGTTTTTCTTTTTGTTGTTTCTCACGTTACTAATTTTTTCTCAGTGCTCTAAAAAAGATGATTTATCGCAATTCCAGAAATTCAATCAGCAATTTCTCGCCACACAAATTCCCGAGGTACCGGACCCCAGATTGCTCACCAAAGAAGATTTGCCCGCTGAACAGCAGAAATATTTTGATGAAAATGGCGGAACGTTGCAAATGCTGCTCGATATTAATCAGAATGGTGTGCCCGAATATCTCATTTGCGGCGTATCAAAGTCCTTGTTGGAAAAACATGAACATCGGGCATATTTTTTTGCCATTTTTGAGCAAACGGAAAACGGCATCGAGCGCAAATTCCTCCAGCGGCTCAATGCACCTCCGGTGAATTTGAAAGCTTCCGGTCGCGACAAACATTCCGGAGTGCTGCTGATTTTTGCTTTTTCCAGCAACTTTGCCGCTGAAATTTATTACGAAGGTGACGAGTATAAATTGGAACGTTGGTTCTGATTCGATTCGCCGGGCAAAACATGCTGTCTTGTCCGGCGAACATCATTTTGAAAAGATTATTGTTCCACAAATTTGGGGCGTTGCGGCATATTTGCCACCTGCCAGGCAACGCCGAACGCTGCCTTGATTACCTGCGCCATGTGTTCGGTGGTGATTTTTTCTGCTGTGTCTGTTGGTTTATGGTAGTCTTTGTGGAAACCGGTAAAAAAGAAAAGATTGGGAATATTTTTTCGGCCGAAAGACATGTGGTCGCTTCCGCCTGACAATTTTTTGCTCTCCACAAACCGATGCGGCAGTTTAATTTCTTCATTCACTTCCAAAAATATCTTCTTGAGATCAGGGGACTGGTCGCCGCCGTAAATTTCCACCTTGCTGGTATCGTTTCTGCCAATCATGTCGAGATTGATCATAGCGATGGTGTTTTCCAGCGGGAAAAGAGGGTCGGTACCGGTGTAATATCTTGAACCGAACAATCCCTTTTCTTCCCCGGCAAAGGTAATAAAAAGAATGGATCGTGCCGGCTGTTTGTGACATTGGGAAAAAGCTTTGGCTAATGTCATTACTCCGACAGTACCGGAAGCGTTATCGTCGGCGCCGTTGTAAATTACCGAATCCCCCCGAGCGCCTAAATGATCGTAATGCCCGCCAATGACGACAATTTCATTTTTCAGTTTCGGGCCTGATCCTTCTAATAAACCGACGACATTTTGCGTCCAGAATTTTTCGGAATTCAATTTGACAGAGATGCTTGCAGAGACATTTTTTATTGCAAAAGATTGTGGTTGTAAGTTTTCATTGATGGCTGCGTAAACTTGTTTCATCGTTCTGCCGGAGGGACGAAAAATTTCTTCTGCCAAATTTCTGCCGATTTGCACGGCAATCAATTTGTTCTCCTCTTTTTCTCCCAGTGTGAGCGGAACAGCATTTTTCAAGCGCCTGCGTAAAAGCGAAGGCCAGGGATTGGGAGGCCTGTGAAATTGATGGCGCGGATTGGTTACGTAAATGAATCCCACAGCGCCATGGTCCAGTGCGTTCATCACTTTGTTAATGAGTTTGCTATGGTCAGTGCGCTTGATGCCGTCGAAAACGCTGCTGGAATCCTTTTCCTGCGGCTCGCCGGTAAAGGCAAGAACAATTTTCCCTTTAACGTCCACATTTTCGTAATCATCGTAATTGAATTCCGGCGCAGTGATGCTGTAACCGACAAAAACGACAGGCGCGGTAATCTCGCGGTTTGCAGAAAGATGTAGCGGGACAAAATCCTTTTTGAGTGCAAAAGGATGCGCTTCTCCGTTGACGGTCAGGACAAATTTCTGGCTCGTTTTATCAGCCAATTTCATTTTGAGCAGCGGCACTTTCTGGAAATATCCACCGGCTTTTTCCACCGGTTTTAATCCGCAATATTGAAAATAGCGTGCAATGTAAGCAGCAGCAGTGTCCAGACCTGGACTTGGCGTGTTACGTCCCTGCAGTTTATCCGAAGCCAAATATGCTACGTGGGTGTACAATGAATCTGCTGTTATCGCCTGTAACCCTTCTGCCGGAGTGATCTTTTGCGCAAATGCGGTCGCAAAAAAAGAAAGAATGAAAATAACCAGCACATTGAAAAATGATCGCATTCTTGTCATGGTAATTTCTCCGTAAAGTTGTCATCCTAAGTGAATTTTTTAATCATTATAGACGGAAGGGTGAGCGAAAAGTTACAAGAATCAAATCTGCTTACAAATCACAGATAACAAAAAGGAACCTATCTCACATTTTCAAAACCCGAAGCACAAGAAAATTCGAGAGTCAAAGTTTTGGTCATTATTTTGGAGAATTTAACCGTTTTCCGGATATTGGGAAATTAAAATTTTTGGCAAAATTTTTTGCCCAGATCACATAAATTTTTCCATCAATATTTCCGGAATCTGCAACAGCGAATCTATTTCAAAATCATGGTACGGATATTTTGTGTCGATTGTTTTTCCGTTTTGATTGAACCATATTGTCCATAGTCCCGCCTGTTTCGCGCCAATAATGTCTTTTTGGTAGTCGTCACCGATCATGATTGCGTGCTCGGCTTCGACGCCCAATTTTTTCAACGCATTGTGATAAAATTGCGGTGCCGGCTTTCGGGCAATGAGCTCTTGCGGCGTAAAAATATGAGAAAAGTAATCAGCAACGCCCATACGCATCAATGCTTTTTTTACCTGTTCGTTATCCGAATCATCGGCATTGCTCAAAAGAGCCAGCGAATATTTTTTCTGCAGTTGCGGTAAAATTTGATCTGCGCCGTGAATGAGTTCCAGTTTGGTCCAGTTCGCCATGGGGCCGAACTGATCGGAGAAAACGGGCATGATAGTATTCCCCCAATCAAACAGTAGAGCGGAAATAGGAAATTTCAGCTTTTTTAGTTCTTTTTCAATATTCATAGTCATTAATTTACTCTGTGAAACGAAGAAAGCAACATACAAATTTGATCCTGAACATCCAGAACAACTTGAACGGAGCAGAGAAAGTTGTTGAACATCGTGGAGAAAACGAGTGGTTCTCCGTCTTTTGTGAAAGCGTATCCGCTGAGGCAGCGGACATTGGAAATTGTACCGGTCTTGGCAAAGATTTTCCCCTGGGCAATCGTCCCGTGCATGCGATATCCGATGGTGCCATCCACTCCGGCGATGGGCAGGCATTGGCGGAAAATTTCGCCGTAAGGATGAAAATACATGCGCCGGAAAATTTTTACTAAATACGCCGGGGAAATGTAATTGTAACGGCAAAGGCCTGAACCATCCATGTATTGATAATTTTCCTCCTGCAAGCCGAAACGACGCAAGGAATTCTGGACAACTTTTCTCCCTTCGTCGAAAGAGCCATTTTCGCCGAAGTGGTGTCCCAGCAATTTTACCAGACTCTCAGCATACAAATTTTGCGATTCTTTCAGCAGGATTTTCAAAATGTTTTTCAGCGAATCGGAGTAGTGAACAAATAAAGGTGTGAAAAGAGAATCAGTTTTAAGTTCGGGCTTTTCGTCAGCATCAATGACGCGGCCAGAGACGGAAATGCCGCTTTTCTCCAATTCGGCTTTCAGGGCAGTCAGGAAATAGAGCGTCGGATTGTGAATGGAAATATTTCGGCTGTATTTTTTCCCCTGCTCAATTGTCCCTTTGAGCAAAACTTGATTTGTTGTGTAAACTCGACTGATATTAATTTTTGTTTCTTCGCCCAATTTTATTTGAGGGATGATATTAAGATAATTGATATCCGGGAAAAGTGCAATGTCAATTTTAGGGCTCGAACTGTCGGCCATAATTGATAACGTGGAGTAGTTTTCATTGAAAATCAGTCCCCCGATCTCCGCGGCGTAAGAATAGGGTAAATTATCCACAGTCCAGCCATAGCCGATAAATTCATCGTCAAAAACGTCGTCGATGCCTACAATATTACCGGTGATTGACTCGATGCCCAAAGATTTGAGAGAATCGATCCAGGAAGCGAAAGCCAGACAACTGTCGCGCCGTTCGCAAAAACGATAACCGATAGTAGGGTCTCCGCTGCCGATGACAATCAAGTCCCCTGCCAATTTCGAGCCGGCTATTTTTCCGTTGGTAACTACGCGAGTTTGATAACGAAAATCGGGTCCGAAGTTTAGCAGCGCTGCTGTTGATGTCGGGATTTTTTCGTTGGAAGCAGGCATGAACACTTTATCCGCGTTCTTTTGGTACAATATTTCGCCTGTTTCCAATGATTGTACCATGACGCCAACCATAGCATTTGATAATTCCGGAGTATTGATCACTTTTTCCAATGCCATAGCAAGTTGTTCTTCCGGCGATTTCAGGGGCACTTGCCGATAAGTGGAGGCACAGCTCGTCAGAAATATAGTCAAAAAAAGCGCAACAATCAAATATTTGACGCGAAGCATGTTTTTCTCCCCGAGGCGGTCATTTTGAGATTTTTCAATAATAATGTTTTTCAGCAAAATTATAAAAAAACAATATAGCAACATCGCATTAAAAAGTCAAGTTTAAAGAAAGTTTTTAAAATCAAAATCATTTTTTTATAAAAATTATGTTCTGTAATGAAAGAAATGAGCTGGGGTGTTGGGCTCCGTGCTCTCTGCGTCTCCTCCGCGCTTTGTGGTAAAAAAACAAAAACCACAAAGATCGCCAAGAATGCGCAAAGCCCACAAAGAAAAAATAATTTTATAAAATGAGAATGACCCGTTAAAATTGAACATAAGGCGATAATCTATTGTTTTTAAAAGTCTGACGCCTTAACTCCACTCCAATTTAGGAATTAAGCCGTAAGGCTTTTATTTTTTACATGAGAATGAAAGGTTGTCGCAAGAAAATCCGCCAACGGCGGATGAACATTTGTAGCAAATCAGAATTGCAGCTAAACAGAGAACTCCGAAGGAGTTCAACAGCAATTAACCGTCACGAGCAACGGTTTTGTGAGACAGGATTGTTTAACCCTTTCAGGGTTACATCCGCATTTTTCAATTTTTTCTACAAACGTTGAACGCCTGCGGCGTTGATGCAGGGAATGCATATATGCATTCCCTACGGGCCCAACCATCAAAAATGGGTTGGGTGCAGGGCTCTGTTTTCTCTGCGTCTCCTCCGCGTGCTTTGCGGTTAAAAAAAACAAAACCACCAAAAAAGCAAAAAATCGCCTGCAAAGGGTGTACCCCGCCTCTCATCTCGCCTTTTGATGCAACTTTAGCAAACAATTTTCGTTAAAATTGTCAAATGCAATATCGATAAAATTTTAAAATCGAAAAATATTTTATCGGAGAAAATTAATCTGCTGTTGCCTTTCTTGAAAAATATTTTTTTACAAGCACAAGTTTTATTAAATTCAATTGTTAAAAGAGTTATAATTGGCAGAGTTTTTACTAAAACCAGAAACATCATCCCATTCGATAAAACTTCATTCTCTCTGTCCAATGCAAAATAATATTGAACAAAAGGGGATTTTAAATGAGAATCAAAGTCGAAGATTTGAGCAAGCAGTATAAAAACGGAAATCTCGCGCTGAAAGATGTAAATTTAGAGATTGATAGCGGGATGTTTGGTTTGCTCGGTCCCAATGGCGCGGGCAAAACGACGCTTATGAGAATTTTGGTCACGCTGATGAAGCCAACGAAAGGAACGATTCAGTACAATGGACTTGATTTATTCAAGAACAGACGAGAAATTCGTTCTATGTTGGGCTATTTGCCGCAGGACTTTCGATTTTTTCAAAAATTAAAAACATGGGAATTTCTCGATTACGTTGCCAGTTTGTCAGGGCTTTATGACAGCAAAAAACGCAAACAAGCGGTCGATGAGATGCTGGAAAAAGTTGGGCTTTACGAAGCGCGCGACCGCAATGCCAATAAATTATCCGGTGGAATGAAACGGCGTCTGGGAATTGCTCAGGCGTTGATTGGCGATCCCAAAATCGTCGTCGTCGATGAACCGACTACAGGGCTTGATCCGGAAGAAAGAATTCGTTTCCGTAATTTATTAGCGGAAATGGCGGAGAGAGATATCATCATTGTTTTGTCCACACACATTGTGGGAGATATTTCCAGCACCTGCAACAATATGGCGTTGCTGCACAACGGGGAAGTTGTGTTCAATGCACCACCGAACCAGTTGATCGAGAAAGCCCGCGGCCATGTGTGGGAAGTCAAGGCGATTGACAGTGAACTGGACCAAATTAAAGAAAAGTATCCGGTAATTTCCACAATCCCTGCGGATAACGGCTGGGAAGTACAGGTAGTTGCGGACGAGCTGAAAGATTTTCCCGGGAAACAAATCGATCCCAATTTGGAGCATGCTTATGTCTATTTTGTGGAATATGAATTGGGACAAAAGTGGAATGATGATTTAAACTAAATTGTCAAATTAACTGCAATGATGCAAAAGAGAGAGGATATGGCGATGTTGTCATTATATAAAATTTTCACCGTTGCTCGCTACGAAATGAAAACTTTGCTGCGAAGCTGGTTTTTTCGTATTTTTTCGATTCTGGCAATAGTCATTTTGACTTTTCTTGACGTTGGCATTCATACGTCCGTAGGCCACACACCCTGGTTCTTGAATGGATTGAATTCATCGCTGCCGTACATGGACCTTTTGCTGTTAAACGTGGCGCAGGCAATCATCGGTGTTTTTTTAGCATCGGATTTTCTCAAGCGCGATAAAAAACTGGACACTACGGAAGTCATTTACATGCGCTCAATGACCAACGGCGATTACGTCCTGGGGAAAACAGTGGGCATTCTGCTGGTTTTTCTCGCTCTGAATGTTATTATGCTTCTCGTATCGGCAATTTTTCATATTTTTTTCAGTAATGCTGCTTTTGTTTTAGCGCCTTATTTGCTTTATCCTTTGCTCATTAGTTTACCGACGTTGATGTTCATTTTTGGATTGTCTTTTTTATTCATGGTCGTTATACGCAATCAGGCGGTTACTTTCATCGTGCTGTTGGGCTACATTGCGGTAACTCTATTTTTTCTCGCCAAAAAAGCGCACCACATTTTCGATTATATGGCGTTCAATGTACCGCTCATGTATTCCGATTTTGTCGGCTTTGGCAATTTGAGCGGAATTTTGATTCACCGCGGAATTTATTTCTTGTTTGGACTGGGATTTATTTTCGCGACAATTTTTATGATCAAGCGCTTGCCTCAGTCATCCGCCATGACGAGATTTTCCGGGATTTTTTCTGCTTTTTGCATTGTGGCTGCTCTTGCGTTGGGCAGTTACTACATGTCTGGTTTTTCGCGTGGCGCAGACCTGAGAGAGCAGATTGTGCAATTGAATCAAAAATATGCAGATGAGCCAGTGGCGCAGCCCGTCCGTTACAATATCGATTTGAACCATCAGGGTAGTAAGATAGATGTCAATGCCAAGCTCATTTTCAAAAATAGCAGCGGGCAAAAAATTGACAAGCTCATTTTAAATCTCAATCCGGGTTTGAAGGTGAAAACTGTCCAATCGCAGAATGGTGCTTTGGACTTTACCCAGGAGAAAAATCTCATTATCGTGAAACCAGATCACCCCTTGTCTGCCGGCCAGGTGGATTCAATTACGATCAGCTATTCCGGGAAAATAAATGAAGATGCCTGTTATCTGGACACGAAAGATGAGGATCGCCAAGAACTTTATCGTTTGTGGCTTTACAATGTCTCTAAAAAATTTGCTTTCATCAGACCCGACTATGTGCTTCTGACGCCGGATGTAAATTGGTATCCTGAATTCGGTTTGCCCATGAGCGTGATTTATCCCAAGAAAACCGACAAATATTTTTTCAATTTCAATTTGAAAGTGACTACCAACCCGGCAATGAGGGTAATCTCTCAAGGAAAAATGGAAGATAAAGGAGGGGGAACGTTTGTTTTTACGTCTGAACAGCCGTTGCCGCAACGGTCGCTGGTCATAGGTAAATATGCTGAGAAATCGCTGGCTGTGGACAGCGTGGATTATCATGTGTATTATCTGAA
>NATN01000250.1 GCA_002085355.1 Candidatus Zhuqueibacterota bacterium 4484_87
CAATCTGGACGATCGCGTGGTCGGAGTCACTGATTTTTGCAATTACCCGCCGGAAGCCAAACAAAAGACCAGACTCGGCGGGTTTCTTGACCCCAACTTTGAAGCCATTGCCTCGCTGAAGCCAGACATGGTTTTCATTCTGCCGGAACAGCAAAATGTGAGGAATTTTCTCAAAGAGATGAAAATTCCTTTTCGCATCGTCAACAACAAAACCGTGGCTGATATTTTGGGTGCGATAAAAATCATCGGCAACGTCTGCCATGTGCGAAAACAGGCGATGGCGCTCGTTGACAGTTTAGCCGGACGCATTGAAAAAATTCGCAAGCTCACGCAAGAAAAAAATAGACCTAAAGTGCTCGTTTCTATTGGCCGGGGGACAGAATGCGCTGCAGAACAAATCTGTGGCTTACCCTCTGTTGTCGGGAGAAGGGCTCGTTAAATTGAATCCCGACATCATCGTTGACATCATTTTTGGCGCTGCCGAAGATTCACTTGCTGCAGAAGCCGCCAAAAAGGATTGGCAGCAGCTACCGCAGATTAAAGCTGTGCGGGAAAATCAAATTTTTATGATCAATGCCAGCTATGCGGTCATTCCGGGGCCCCGATTTATCCTATTACTGGATAAATTAGCGCAGATCATTCATCCTGAAATCGATTGGGAAAATCATGAGAAAACTACAAATTGACATTCGGAATCTCACCCTGCAATTCAATGGCAAACCCATTTTGCAGGATGTCTCATTTCAGATATTTGAGCGGGACTATCTGTCAATCATAGGCCCCAACGGTGCAGGTAAAACGAGCTTGCTTAAATGTTTGATGCGCATTTATCCGATTACCTCAGGTGAAATTTTCTTTTTGGGAAAGCCGCTTCAGGAATTCAGCCAGAAAAATTTAGCCCGGCTTATCAGTTACGTGCCGCAGAGCGATGGCCGATATCTTCCGCTCACAGTGCTGGATTTTGTGCTGCTGGGAAGATACCCGCATCTCCATCCGTTTGGGTCTTTCACGAAAGAAGATTTGAAAATCGCGCGCGATGCGCTGGAAATCACGCAAATTTCTCATATCAGCCAGCGCCAACTTTCTACGCTCAGCGGCGGAGAGCGGCAGATCGCATTCATCGCTGCCGCACTGGCGCAGGGCGCTGATATTTTGCTTCTGGATGAACCAACTACATTTCTCGACCCGCGTCATGAACAGGAGGTTTATCAAATTCTCAAACAGATCAACAAATCCATGGGCAAAACGATCATCACTGTGACCCACGACATCAACAGCGCAGCTTTGCGTTCGGACAGAGTTGTTATTTTAAAAAACGGAACTGTTCAATACGTCGGAAGCGCAGACAAAATAATGGACAATCAAATTTTAGCGCGAGCTTACGATAAACCCTTTCTGTTCACAGAACACCCGTTGACAAAACAGCGCATCATCGTGCCGGAGGCGTCGGAGCGATGAAAAATTTCAGACCTGCAATTTTTTATGGGCTTATCGTTTTTTCGCTGGCGGTTTTACTGCTCGCCCCTTTCATCGGTATGCAGTCGATCAGCTTAACCGACATTTTTTCCCGCTCCGGCGATCAGGTGTATTCCGATGTCTTCTGGAAAATTCGGTTGCCCCGGGTATTGACAGCGTTTCTGGCAGGAGCCGCCCTCGCGATCAGCGGCATGGTTTTTCAGGCGATGTTTCGCAATCCGCTGGCAACACCGTTCACTTTGGGCGTGTCCAGCGGAGCGGCTTTCGGCGCAGCGGTTTACGTTAAAATCGGGCTGTTTTTTGCATTTTTGGGATTTTCAGGACAAATCCTTTTCGCTTTTCTCGGCGCTTTTCTTTCCGTTATTTTTGTTTACGGAATTTCCCGGCTCAAGAAAGGCTTCACCACCAACAGCATGCTCATCGCCGGTGTGGCGATCAACTTTTTCTTTTCCAGCTTGATTCTGTTCATTCAATATCTGAGCGATTTCAGCCGCTCGTTTCAAATTATCCGCTGGCTCATGGGCGGCTTTGAAATGATTGGTTTCCGCCCGGTTCTCACATTACTGCCGGTCGTCTTCTTCGGCTCGCTGATTATTTTTTTTCTGACTCACGAGATAAATTTACTCTCGCTAGGCGAAGACATCGCGCTGAGCCGTGGCAGCGATGTTCAAAAATTGAAAATATTTCTCTTTTTTGCCATCTCATTGATGGTTGGAAGCGTTGTCGCAATCAGCGGTCCCATCGGTTTTATCGGAATGATGGCTCCACACATCTGTCGGCTGTTAGTGGGCAACGATCACCGCTTTCTGGCGCCAGTTACCTTCTTTTTTGGCGGCGCGTTTCTTCTGTTTTGCGACATTTTAGCACGAACGCTCATTTCCCCGGCGGAAATTCCTGTTGGCGTCATTACTTCTCTTCTTGGGGGGCCTTTTTTTCTGTATTTGCTTATTCGGAGTAAGGAGGAAGGTGTGTTTGTTTAAATCAATCTCACCTTTCAATAACCGGATCGCTGCCAATAGAAGTTCTGGAATTTCCACACCTACTTCCGGCGTTAAAGCACCCCTTAATTGAAGATGCCTTATCAGAGAAAGCAATGCGTCTGTAAAGGGAACGGCGTAGGTTCTAAACGGAAAATGAATTTTATTGATGAAATAAAATTCTGAAACAATGTGAGATATAACCAGGCTCATTTCCCAACTTAATGATTATCTTTAAATAAAAAGCAATGCTCACAAATCTTTTTGAAACTGTTTTTTCATTCAATAGTTAAAAATTCAATTTTTGATTTGTTATTTTTAAATTTGCATTATTAAAAACGACTGTAATTCGGAAATTCAAACAACTTCGGAGACAGAAACAGTGTCAACAATCAAAGTTTTCAGCGGCATCTGTGGATTTTGGACAATCATTAACGCAGAAATGGATGGTGAAATATGCCGAATAAAGGTGGAAAGTGAATGCGAAGATATTCAGAAACTGAGTGAAGAGATCACTGAGGTCGAACCATTCAATGAAATCAGCTTTCGTGGCGGTGAGCCAATTATTTATCAACTGGCAAAAAAACATTGCCCGCACGCTTCATGCCCGGTACCAGCAGCCATGATCAAAGCTGTGGAAATTGCCGCCGGACTGGCATTGCCAGCAAATGTCGTCATGGAAATGAGTAATGATTGAAAAGTAAGGCAAAATAAAAAATCGCTGCGCATAAATTTGGAAAGGATCAATTATTGAATAATTTAAAGAAAAATATGGACATTGATGCAATCTGCTTCATTTCTGATCGTTACTGGACAGACAAAGGTGAACGGGAAAAAATTACCGCGCTAATATTTTCAAAATTGGTTGAGCTTTTCAAAAACAGCGGCGTATCGATTCAAACTTTTGTTATTGAAAATGAACAGGATCTGGAAGATCTATCTGATGAAAAAAATCGCTTTGCGATATTTGTGCCATTGAGCGGAGCCATGCAACCTCTGGTGCTAACCGCGGCGAAAAAATATTCTACCTTTGCGCTCTGGGCTGCTTATGTTAAAGGAAATCTTGATCCGCGAAGTTCTGACCTGCTCATTGAGCGAAATGCGGCACCCGCGCTGATGGATATTTTCAGTGTTTTGAAACGCCAATTACCTACAGTAAAATTAGTGATAAATTTGAATGAACTGAAAACTATCTGGCAGATTCATCAAGCGCTGTTTCGTTTGAAGAATGCGAAATTGCTCCTTCTCGGCCAGACAGAGCCCTGGGTCATCAGTTCCACCCGTGACTTCAATAAAATCACGGAAATTTTTGGCACAAAAATCGAATCCGTAAATTACGATGAATTGATTGAGATTTTTCAAAATCAAGTCGATAAAAAAGAAATTCAAAAAAAAGCAGATGTGTGGAAAAATCGCGCCGAAAAAATTATCGAGCCTTCAGAAAGTGATTTGCACAACGCGGTTCGCCTGGTAATTGCAGTTGAAAAGCTACTCGCACAAAAAAATGGTGATGGAATCGCGCTGGCATGTTTCAAATTATTGAATTTGATCAACACGACAAGCTGTCTGGCGGTGAGTGAGCTGAACAGCAGCGACAATTTCATCGGCGGGTGCGAAGGGGATCTGGATTCAGCAATAACGCTGATGCTTGTAAAAGCGTTATCTGGCAAACCCGGTTGGATTGCCAATCCGAACATTCAGCCGGACGGGAACATCAATTTTGTCCACTGTACGGCACCGCTGAATTTGAGCGGGGACAAAAACCCCTATGCGCTGCGCAGCCATCATGAAAGCGGCATTGGCGTCAGCCCGGAAGTGGAACTGCCTAAGAATCAGACGGTCACGCTCGTCAGAGTGAGTAATGAGGAAAAAACGATTTCCATTCAAACTGGCACCGCAACAGAATCCCCAAAAGAACCGAGCTGCCGCACGCAATTGAAAATTCAAATTGATTCGCTGGATAAATATCTGGATCACGTTTTGGGGTGTCACCAGGTAATTGTTTATGGCGACATTTCTCACGAACTTGAACAGGCGGCAAGATTTTTAGAGCTGAAAATTCTGGAGTAATTCGCAAAAGAACGCCCGAATTAATTCGGGCGTTCCTGCAACTTAACTAAAATCAAACAACTGTTTCAGCAGTTATATTAAAGCTGAACAATAAAAATCTCTTTTTTGCCGTCTCGGAGAACTTCTACGCTAATCCTCTGTCCTGGCTTAAATTCGTTGAGCCGATTCATATATCACTTTGAAGCGGCGGCGTCCTTTGGGCTGTTCTTTGGGCCCGGCTTCCTGAAAGGTCATTGCCTTTTCTTCATTAGCAACCGTTTCGATTAAATCCGCCGCGTAATCCGCTACTTTCTTTTCGCCGGGATAATTAATTTTATCGGCATCATCTGCAGGAGTGTGGTAATCGTCGTGTACCCCCGTAAAAAAGAAGAGCACAGGAATGTCGTGAGTGTAAAAATTAGCGTGATCCGACGGGCCGTATCCTTCCGGCGACATTTTTACGCCAATTTTGTCTTTTTCAGCGACCTCAGCGACCAAATCCTTCAGTCCAATGGCTGTGCCGGTACCGCCGATAGTGAGAGACTGTTTTTCTTCGTCGCGTAATCTCCCC
>NATN01000251.1 GCA_002085355.1 Candidatus Zhuqueibacterota bacterium 4484_87
AAATACATGCTCTATTTATACAGCCCTTGGCAGAGCAGGTATATATAAATCAGAAGATGGAGGAAGTTGGTGGAAGAAAGTGTCTTCTGAAGCTATGAGCACTTTTTTTTACTGTATTAGTATCGACCCTGTTGATACTAATACAATTTATGCCGCTGGAGAGAAAATTTATATAAGCACAAATGCGGGAAATAGCTGGCAGGAAATCATGGATGGCGTCCCTGAAAATTTTGGATATGTGAATGAGATTTGCGTTGACCCAAACGATCCGAGATATATTTATGCAGCGACTAACGGTAGCGGGTTGCTTCGGCTATTTCGCCCGTATTCCGATGTAAATGAAGAAATTCAGGTTATACCAACATCTTTCACATTGAAGCAAAATTACCCCAATCCATTTAATCCAGAGACGCGCATCGAATATTCAGTAGCAATGGGCGAGCACATTTTATTGCAAATTTTCAATCAACGAGGTCAGCTCATTTGCACGCTGGTGAATGAACTCCAAGTTCCCGGCACTTATGCGAAAATCTGGGACGGGAAAGATGAACTGGGAAATAATGTGGCCAGTGGCATTTATTTGTATCGTTTTCAGGCAGGAAAATTTTCAAAGACGAAAAAGATGATTAAGTTGCAGTAAAAGGAATGAATTAAAGAGCCTGTCATTTCTCCTCACCCTTTCAAAGGTTTGGAACCTTTGAAAGGGTCATGCCGTTTATGAGAGCAAAACTATCGGCGAATTTAAATCCATTTTTAAAAATTGGAAAGAATGAAAAAAGTCATTTCCGCCAGCCGACGCATCGACATGGTGGGCTCAGCGCCGGATCGGTTTGTGGAAATTTTAGAAGAAAAATGTCCACCGGAAAATGTGCATACGCTGGTCATCTGGACGAAGAACGCAACGAATTTGTTTGAATACAAGCCGTTGCTGGCAAAAGTGAAACAGTACGATCAGCTTTTTATCCATTATTCGGTTACCGGAATGGGCGGTACATTTTTGGAGCCTGGCATTGAACCCACGGAAAAGGCAATGTCTCGTCTAAATTCGCTGGTGGACTTAGTCGGCGATCCCCGGCGCATCCGTTTCCGTTTCGATCCCATTGTGCATTTACGTCTCCCCAATGGCGAAAATTATTGTAATCTCCCAATGTTTGAAAAATTTGCCCCGCAAATTGCTGCTGCGGGCGTGCGCGACGTCTCCATTAGCTGGATGTCAACTTATCGGAAAGTCATTTCCCGTTTGAGAAAAGTAGGGATTGAAGTGGTATCTTTTTCTCATGAACAATGGCAAAAAGAACTAAATTGGATGCAAAAAATCGCTGCTGATAACGATCTTCGTTTGCACGGCTGCTGCGTGCCCGGAATGGAGCGTTCGCGCTGCATCGATGGATTTTTACTCAATGAATTGCATCCGTACGGAGAAAAATGTTCCACGCGCAAAGCCAAAGGCCAACGAACCGCTTGCGGTTGCACAGAAAGCTGGGACATTGGCTGGTACTATGAGTGTGCGCATGGGTGTCGTTATTGCTATGCGAATCCGAAAATTTTTGATTTTAATGGAACGCGGATGAACACTGATTAGACGGATCGCCGCGGATTTTTTGTTTTATAGCTCTTCATCGAGCTTTTGAGTTGATAAATTAAAAATGAGGAGAGGAGCTTCGCGTCCTGGAGTATTGGTGGCAAAAAAGATATGGATATTCAAAAAACAGCTTCCCAAATCGGCGAATTCGGCTTGATCGAGCGAATTCAAAAGATTCTTGGGAAAGCTCAAAACAATAAAATTATTTTAGGCATCGGCGATGACACTGCTGTGATCGACATTAGCGGTGGCAAGGTACAGCTTCTCACCTGTGATATCCAAATCGAAGGGCAGCATTTTCAGCGGGATTTTTTGTCGCCGTATCAGTTGGGACGACGTGCCATGGCAGTCAATCTGAGCGACATTGCCGCCATGGGAGGGACGCCGACATTTGCGCTCGTCTCTCTGGGCGTTCCGCCGGATTTTCCGGTTTCTGATTTTGAAGATTTGTTTCGCGGTTTCCGGGATCAGCTCAACGAATTTGGCGCCACCGTCATTGGCGGGAATCTTGCCCGATCGGACTCGGGTTTGATCATCGATATTACCATGCTCGGCGAGTCAAAGCGGGATATTTTTCTGACTCGCAGCGGCGCCAGTCCCGGCGATAGAATTTTTGTGTCCAATTTTTTGGGCATGGCAGGTGCCGGCGTGGCGATTTTGCGCCATTTCGGGGATAAATTTCCTCAAAAATACGAAAAATTTGTCAACGCCTATCGACAGCCATCGCCAAGAATTCATCTGGGCCAAAGGTTGGCAGAGTCAGGCTTGGTCACGGCGATGATGGATATCAGCGATGGTCTCGCCGGAGATTTGAATCATATCTGCGAACAGAGTCACTGCGGCGCGGTGGTTTTGCAGGAAAAATTACCATTTGATCCTGATCTGGCAGAATTGAAAAATATTACAAAAAAAACGTCTGAGGAGATGGCGCTTTTTGGGGGTGAAGATTACGAGTTGCTTTTAACAGTCAACAGAGACGCTGATATTGAAAAATTAGGACTGATTGCAAAGGAAACCGGAGTCCGCATGCATGAAATTGGCTATTTGACAACGGAAGAAAAAGGACTTGTTTTGCAAAATTCCGCAGGCAATACTCGTCCTCTGGCGGCAAAGGGCTGGGATCATTTTTCACTGAATGAAACTTGAAAATGCAAAGTGAGTTTACTTTGTAATTAACCTTAAAAATCAATTTAATAAAGCTGAATGAAAATCTTTGTGGCCCTGTTTACACAAGTTAAATGAATACGGAAAGACTGCATGGATAAAATCCTGGTTTTAAAATTGGGTTCTACTTTTTCCTCATTTTCAGGTAAACGCGGTAATTTTGAAGATTGGGTGGTCGAAAAAAGCGGGATGGGAAGAGAATTTTTTCAAATTCATGATGCAGTAAGCGAGCCAAATTTTTCAAAATTAAAAAATTTCACCGGCGTTATTCTTACCGGCTCTCACGATATGGTAACAGATTTTCTCGAATGGAGCGAACTAACTGCAAAATGGCTTGCGCGTGAAGTTATTGGCAAAGTGCCGATTCTCGGAATTTGCTACGGTCATCAGTTGCTGGCGCATGCGTTAGGTGGTAGTGTCACTTACAATTCGGACGGCATGGAGCTTGGCACCTATTTGCTGCATTTTTTGCCCGGCGCTGCTGCTGATCCGCTGTTCAACGACATGGAATTTCCTTTTTGGGTTCACATGAGCCATTCACAATCTGTTTCCCGTCTTCCCGAAGGAGCAATCCCCCTGGCTCGCACTGATCGTTGCGAAATCGGTGCATTTTCCCTTGCGCCGTTCACTTGGGGGATTCAGTTCCATCCTGAATTTGATGCGGAAATTTTGCGTTACTATGTTCACCGTTCAGAAAAGAAATTACGCGAAGAAGAACAAGATTTTGAAGCGATTCTGGATCAGATTCAAGAGACGCCGGAATCGACAAAGTTTTTGCACAGATTTTGTCAGTTTTGTTTATCAGATAACAGGAAATCGGTGGGCAAGATTAATTAATTGCGGCTGATATTTATTGGGAGGACACATGCAGAAAATTTTGATTTATGCGGGTGTGGCATTGGTCATTATCGGCTTGCTGTGGCCTTATGTGAGCAAAATCCCTTTCGGACGCCTTCCCGGAGATATTGTTATTGAAAAGCCTAACGTCAAAATTTATTTTCCGCTGACAACGATGATTTTGCTCAGCATTCTTTTGTCCCTGATTGTGCGCTTTTTCCGACGATAATAGTTTCATCAAGTAAATCGACATTATCAAGAGGAAAATTTCTTTTGAAAAATGATTTTTTGCTTGCATCCCCAAGGGAAATTTTCTATCTTATGAATGTATAATTGAACATAACCTTATTAATCTAATTGCGATTGAGTGATAAAAATTAGTAGCCTTAATAAAATTAACAAAAAACGCTTTTTGTTGATAAGCCGGTCCTGAATTAAGGGCACTTGAGCAGATGAAAAGTTACTGATGTTATTTTTTGAGACTGATATTAGAATTTGAGGAGAAGATGGATGCCATTTACTTTTGAGCGGCTTGAGATTCCTGATATTGTTTTGATTAAGCCAATTATCTGGAAAGATGTGCGAGGGTATTTTTTAGAGGCGTACAAAAAATCTGAATTTATAGAGAATGGGATCGATGTTGAGTTTATTCAGGATAATTTTTCCCATTCCGTGCATGGCGTTGTTCGCGGGTTGCATTATCAAAAAAATCCACGAGCCCAGGCGAAGCTGGTCAGGGTGATTGGCGGAGAGATTTTCGATGTGGCTGTTGATATTCGGCGCGGGTCTCCGACTTTCGGCAAATGGGTGGGTCAAAGACTTACCGCGGAAAATAAGTACATGCTTTATATTCCGCCGGGTTTTGCGCACGCTTATCAATCCGATTGTTTCCGAAAAAGATGCCACATTGCCACCTTTGAGTCAGGCAGACAATAATTTTGTTTACGATGGCAAACAATAGATAGCAAACTGCTTCATATTTTACACCACGCACCAAATGAAAAATTGAGGAACATCAAAAGGGATGGAGCTTTTTCATGCATTATTTACTGCTGCTATTAGTGGCAGCGGCACCATCTTTTCTCATTGTAGGGTATTTTTTCTATCGTGACAGAAAACGAATTGCACCCAAGCGTATGATCCTGCGTACTTTCCTTGTGGGACTGATGGTGACCTTGCCAGCCCTGTCTTTGGAAATAATTCTTTCCCGCGGACAGGGAATGTTGGAATTGTCTCAATTCACCGGTTTTTTCATTAAATCATTTGCCATAGTCGCATTCAGCGAGGAATTCTTCAAGCTTGTGGTCGTGATCTTTTTCGTTTACAGCCGTTTTCAGTTCAGCCAGCTCATTGACGGTATCACCTATGCGATTTTGGCAGCGCTGGGATTTGCAGCAATGGAGAATTTTTTGTATGGCATCGTTGGCGGAATAGGCGTGGCAGTTTGGCGCTATTTTACAGCTTTGCCCATGCACATTTTGACTGCAGGAATTATGGGCTATTACATTGGCAAAGCAAAACAGTTTCCCGGAGAGTTTGCCGAGACGAAATACATTTTTACCGGACTCGTTTATGCGATTTTCATCCATGGCATCTATGATTTTGTACTGCTCTCTACCGCAGAAACAAAATCAATGACTGTTTTCGGAGTTGTGGCGATTTTCGCGGTGTCTCTGGTAATTTTTCAGGAAAAATATCGGCTTGCGACAGAAGCAAGCACAAATTTCTGATGCCTTTTTTCCGAAAACCAAGAGACTCCGGCAGAACTCCTTTTGACCGGAAAATTTTTGAATAATATTTTTAACGTGGTAAAAACCGGGAAATAGGCCAAGGAAGAAATCTGCTGAAGCCGGTTTCCTGAATCGGATAGGGAAATTCGTTGTACACTTTAGTGATTTCAAATGGCCCGAAAAGTTTTTTCAACTCTTTGTTGGAGATGTCATCCGGTACACGAATCTGCACTGTATCTGTAATTTGAGATCTTCTCAGGACTACGATTCTCGGATCTTCCACTGCTTGCTGTAGTGCGGCCAAATCTACTTCATGTTTGAATTTTAAAAATTTCTCCATGATGCAGCCCCTCTTTGGTGCATATTTCCCCCAATACTCCTTTTTATTTGATCTAAAATAAGAAATAAAATTTAGGTTAGCAAGTCAATAGTTTAAATGCAAATTATGAAGATGATTTCCGACGATTTTTTTTATATCTAAAAAAATATTTTTTGAAGAAGTATGCGGAATATTAAGTGGATTAAAAACAGTGGATTGTGGCGATTAAAGAGCACTGCCCGATTTGTGTTGATAAAATCGGGCAGTTACACATTTGAAATTTTTCAATAAATTTATTCCAGTACTTGATAGATGCTGTCCAGAATTGTCCCATCCACCCATTTGACTACTGCCACAACTTTGTCTCCCAACTTTGGTTTCTGTGGCTTTCCGCCGATGATTTCTTCTACTTCTGTTTTGATCTCTTCGATGGGCCTGATTGGCAAAGAAGAATTTTTCGTGGCGTCGATGAGGTCTTGTCTCTTCGGATTAATTGCGATACCGCGTTCGGTAACAATTACGTCAATTAATTCGCCAGGCCCGCATACTGTAGTAACTTCGTCAACAATCACCGGAATTCGATCGCGAAATGAAGGAATGGGCAAAATCGTGCATTTGGAAAAGAGACAATTTTGCCATCCGCCGATACCGTGGAGCAGTTTTCCGTCTGAATGGGTAACGACATTCGCATTAAAATTGACATCCACTTCTGTGGCGCCGAGCACGACGACATCAACGATGGAGGCAAAATTTCCTTTGCCATGATAATTGTAGCTGGTAAATGGGCTGGTGTTCACATGATTAGGATTCTCGCGCATGGAACGGACGCCGTCCAGATCAAAAGTTTGACCATCCAGGATATAATCAGTTAATCCCTCTTCCAGCATTTGTACTAGATATTGCGTGCTGCCGCCGCGCACGAATCGCGCTTTAATGCCCATCTCTTTCATCATTTCTTTGAGGAAAATGGCAAAAGCGAGCGATGTGCCGCCGGCACCTGCCTGAAAAGAAAAGCCGTCCTTCAAAATTCCGGCATCGCGCACAAATTGCGCTGTTAGTTCAGCTATCATAAGCCGGTCCGGGCTTTTGGTGATCTGCGTGGTTCCGGAGATAATTTTTTCCGGTTCGCCAATTTTGTCCATGACGACCACATAATCAACGTAATTCCCCTGAATTTGCCACGGCACGCAGGGAAAAGGAACGAGGTTATCTGTAACAACAATTACTTTGTCGGCATACTGTGAATCAGCCAGGGCAAATCCGAGCAATCCGCACGCTGAGGGGCCAGTGAGCCCGTTGGCATTTCCGAAGGGATCTGCTGTCGGCGCAGCGATGACAGCAATGTCAATGTGAACTTCGCCGTCCTGCACAGCTTGGTATCTGCCGCCGTGAGAACGCAGAACGCCAAGCCCACGCATCTTTCCGTGAGAGCAGTAATCGCCCAATGGCCCGTTCATGGAACCTTCAATGTGATGAACCACTCCGCTCTCGAGATGATCGATAATCGGTGCGTGGCAGGGAAAAGAAGCGCTGGGAAACCACATTAAATCTTTTACACCCAGTTCTGCTGCTGCATCGAAAATTTGATTGGCGACAAGATCGCCGTTGCGAAAATGGTGATGCGTGGAAATTGTCATACCATCTTTCAAACCGGCTTTTTGCAGGGCGGTCTTCAAGTCGGGAACGACTTTGTTGCCATCATCCGGATAATCGGCGCAAGTGGCAATCGAAGGAGCAGTTTTGCGTCCTGTGGGGCGAAACTTTCCCACGCCCTGAAACGGTATTGCGTTTTTCCCATTAACTTCGGTGGGCACTAACCTGCCAATTGCATTTTTGACCATTTTTTCATCCATATCATTTACCTCCTTGCTGCCAATTTTCACTCAATTTCCCTGTCTCGATGGCCAGTTTTATCGTACGTTGAGCGCGTTTCACCACTGGCGGGTCTATCATTTTGCTGCCCAGAGATACTACGCCCAGTCCTTCCTTTTCGGCCTTCTCAAATGCAAGTACAATTTTTTTCGCCTTTTCAATTTCTGTGTCCGAAGGCGCAAAAGAATCATGAATCACGCGAATCTGACGCGGATGGATGCAGCCTTTGCCGTCAAAGCCGAGCGATTTCGCTTCCAATACGCTCTGTTTTAAGCCTTCCATATCTGATACATCCGAAAAAACGGTGTCAATGGGTTGAATCCCTGCCGCGCGCGCTGCATTCACGACTTGACTTCGCGCCCAGAAACTCTCCCTTCCTTCCGCTGTCCGTTGCGTTCCGAGATCTGCAGTGTAATCTTCCAATCCGATTGTCAGAGCCGCGACGTTCGGCGAGGCAGTAGCGATTTCATAGGCTTTGATGG
>NATN01000252.1 GCA_002085355.1 Candidatus Zhuqueibacterota bacterium 4484_87
TCAATATTTCGCAATGACCCTTTTTCGGTGGAGCCTCCTGCAATCATAATGGCATCCAGCACTGTATTCACTGAAGTCAAATAATATTTCCCCGGGCGATTCACGTCGCCAGCCACTGCTACCGGAAATTTCTTCGGCTCAATGACCATCACATTCACGGAAAAATTGTCATAATATTTGGAAAATTCCCTGGTGAGAAACTTTTGAAAATCGCTCAGCTGCATTCCCGACACAAAATACATGCCAACAGTTGGGATGTAAATCTTGCCTTCTACGTTGACAATAACGTCAAAATTTTGCTGACTTTTCCCCAGCAAATAAATTCCCAGTCGGTCGCCGGGCCCCAGCCAGTAATTCTCCGGGAACATACCGCTGCCAAAGCTGAGAATGCTCTCATAGGGACTGCTTTCCGTAAAAAAATTACTGCCGAAAAGCGGGAGTTCCGGCTGCTGTTGGGGCGCTGGATTTGCTGGTGAATCTTCCTTGTGTAGCAGCGAAACACCTGTTGGAGATGAAGTAAAAGATTCCTGAGAAAAAAGAGCGTTTTGGCAAAAAAGGACAATGATGGCAAAAATTGCGATAAAATTGTGCTTCAGCTTCATTTTCTTCTTAACTCCAAATTAATCAAGAAAAAATATAGAAAATTTTAAGCAGATTAGCAATGATTTTTTTTTATTTGTGAGATTATTTGAGAATCTAAAAAGTTTATCCGGTTTTTTCCTGATTATTCAAAGCAAGCATTGGCAGTTGAAATAAATTTCCCGTCAAAAAAAGCCTCGCCGACGATCACGGTCGCCAGCGAGGCTGATATTTCATAAACAAGATTGCCCGCATTATCTGATGAACAGCATTTTTCTCACTTTTTGAAAGACAATGCGACTACCAAGAAACGAATCACTTTTGAGCGCTGTCATTCTCACAAAATAAACTCCGGTAGCGACGACCATTCCGTTTTCATTTTTCCCGTCCCAGAGCGTCAGATAGCGACCAGGCGCTTTCCGTGCATCCAGCAGCATACGCACTTTTTGCCCCAGGATGTTGAACACTTCAACTTTAACGTGCGCTTCATCCGAAACTGCGAACTGGATTTTCGTATCCGCATTAAATGGGTTCGGATAATTCTGGATCAACTGGAATTTCTGCACCTCACTTCGGGAAAGCGGATCATCCATGCCGTCCGGCAACATATTGCCATTTTCAGTTTCAACCTTGATGATGACAAGGTACATTTTTCCCACGGCTTCGGCGCCAGCGGACATGTTTCCGCCCAAAATGACAAAACCAGTATCCTTCTCTGCCTGCCACAGATCAAGCCCTCCAAAATCGTTACCCAATTCAATTCTTTCGCCAATGCGATGAAAATTATCAATGAGCCAGTTCGGATAATTCCTTGCCGCCGGATCAACAGCAACATAAACCTGTGCTTTCTTTTTCAAATTAAAAGCGAGAAATGCATTGTTCTTATTGTTCGCATCCGTTTGCGCAGTTCGAATCCACAAGCCGGACTGAACTTGAGATGGCACTGACTCAACCCGTTCGCCCGAATCCAAATAGCAACTATCACCGACACTCAGATAGGCAAATTCATAGCGCGATGGGATTAAATTGTCGGCAACAACATTCGTCTCCGGCTGCAGATCATAGGTCAACCGCTGCGGCTGGACCATCTTATTTGCGGGATCCGCACGGTCAGCAATCCCGGTAATTAATATTTGGTAACGCATTCCGGCCTCGTGAGCTTCAGTTTCCAGAATCACCTTTTGCAAACTGCTATCTAAAAGTGCGCTGTGAATTCTGACAAAAGGATTGATGAGATAGTTGGCTGTATTTTCAGCGCTTTCTCTGCTAACGATTTCATTAAAAAATATCTCCAACTGCGTTGCGCTCTTCAACTGACAGCCTTCTGCCAATGGCGGCGTCTCATCAGATTCCAAAAAGTAGTACTCTGCCTGCGTTTCTGCCACGATGATATTAGCGACCGGCGCAGTATCTTTTATTCCGTTCAAAGTGATTGTGTAATAAAAGCCACTGCTATGAGTCGAGGTCGTCAAATAAATGATATTCGGATTTTCTCCCAAACGCGCAGAAACGACAACGATATCCCGACTGATGCGATAATTGGAAACCAATTCCGCACTTTTTCGATCCAGAAATTCTGAAAAAGTCAGCTTCAACGTTGTCGCATTGATCGGCTCTGCCGTGAGTAATTCAGGCGCATCAGCATCCTGTGGATTGAAAACAAACTGACAATTTTTGCTCAGCGCAAGCACATTTGCCGGATGCGCCAAATCTGCTATTTGTTTCGCTGACAATTCATAAATCTGATTTGTTTCCAGCGGGCTCGTTGTCAAGGAAATCGTTCGCAGATCCATCAATCTTTCCGCTGACAGCACTTCCACGCCTGGGGCGATTTGATAATTCTCCGTATCCTGTGCAGTAGCAAGACTCACCCCTTCGGAGAACTGCACTAAAATTTTATTTGCACTCGCGGCGCGGACAGCATAAATTTGCGGCGGAGTTTCATCATTGGCGAGAAATTGATACTGAAATTTTGTCGTCGGGCTGATGACATTTGCCGGAGATGCCAGATCGTGAATATTTGCCAACTTCATCGTGTACCATACTCCCGCTATGTGATTTCCGGTTGTTAAGATCACGCTGTTTTCTTCCGCATTGAAATTCGCCGAGAAAATCGTCATCGAAGGTGAAATGATATAATTCGCATTCTTTTCAGCATCACTTTTTTCAACAAGTTCACTAAACACAATTTCCAATTTGTTTTGCGAAATGACACGCCAATCAACAACCGTCGGCGGGATTTTGTCATTAGGATGAAAAAAGTAGCTGACAGAATAATTATCTCCAATGAAATTTGGATTAGGCGCCAGATCTTCAATTCCCTCAATTGTCAACTGATATGCTCCTGCAACATGCGGAGAAGTGTGTAAAATGGCAGTTTTTCCATCCTCCAATAATGCGACTGACAATACTTGAACACCGCGATTGACTTGATAATTCCCTTTCTCTTCTGCTGATTCTCGGGAGACCGGCTCGCTGAACACAATGGTAAGGCTCGTATCCGAGTTTACAGCAATGGTAGTAATTTCCGGCGGCGAGACGTCGCGAACTTTCACCGTAGCAGAAAGCTCCCGGGAAAAATCGCTCTCCATGCCGTAATCATTTACTGCAGTCACAGCAGCAAAATAGGTGACCCCTTCTGATAGATTTGCCAAGGTAAATGACGACCTATTGCCAGCCTCGACAACAGTTGTGTAATTTCGTGATTGTGTTCCAAAATAAATTTTGTAATTTACAATTTCACTGCTGTCAGCAGTTTCCCACTTCAGGACAAGCCCACCGTTTCCGTTGGGTTCCAGTGAAGTGAAATTTACAATCTGTGGCTTACCTGGATTTTGTTTAACGAAAACATAATTTACACTCGTATGAGGCGCAATTTGATTGTGACGATCAGAAATATCCTCAATGTTTTCTACAAACAATTGATAATTCCCACCATTCTGGTGTTGTGAAGTCTCCAAAGTCACTTTTGTTAAAGCTAAATTGATTGTCGCCCGAACAACCTGAATCCCTCCGCTAATTTTATAATTAGAAACATCAGTCGCGGTTTCAGGCACAACTGCTTCGGAAAAAGTTATTTCCACCCTATTTTCCTCAGTCGCCTGCACCGAAAGAATAGTCGGCGGTGTCAAATCTTCTACTCTATAGTAAATTCTCTTTTCCTCTTGCAGGATATTCGGCTGAGGAGCGCAATCTTTGATGTTTTTCACTATCAGCATGTAGTCGCCTGGTTGCTGTTCATCGGTAAAAATATGCAAAATTTGCTCGTTTATTTCCAGCGAAAGAGATTGAATTTCCACAGGAACACTTCCTCCGCCGCCGGCAAGCATCAGGTCTCTTTTGTTAAATTTTTTCTTGCTGCTCAATTGCCAGGCATCTGCATCTGTTGAAGCTGTTTTTATTTGAAAATTATTCCCATTTTCTGCTGAGTTTTTTTGCACCCGTTCATTGAAAATAATTTTCAAATGATCTGTATCGACAACTTCGACCTGATTAATATCCGGCGCAAGTCTGTCAGTATAAGAATACGTGAAGTAACTGTGCGGTAAAATCGTGTTCGGTTGTTGCGCGCGATCTTTGATATTGTCAATGATGATGATATAATTTCCCGGCTGATGCGCTGTAGTTGTTAAAACTACAACCTTTTCCGAAGAATCCAGCCGCGCTGCCTGCACTTCAATATTATTATTGATGACATAGTTTGAAATATTTTCCGCACTCTCTTTTTCCACTTTTTCGCTAAAAGTAACGCGCACAATTGTCGGGCTACCAGCTTCCACAGCGGTAATGACGGGCTTAATTTGATCGACAAACTCGTAGCTGAGTGTCGTTCCTGGTGCAAGTGGATTTGCCTGACTGGAAACATCCCGAATGCGAAATGTGATAATTGGCAATGTTTTCAGCCGAACTTTTTTCAATTGGCTCACTGAAACGCACATCAATCTGGCTATCCGCCGCAACTGTCGCTGAAATGGCTTCCGGAGCGATATGATCGATATAATTGTAAGCAAGTGTTTGCGTCGCCATCATATTGGGATTTTGTGCCCGATCTCTGATGCTTTTTACCTGTATCTGATATTCACTTTCATTGTGAAGGGAAGTTTGTAATTGTACCTGCATTCCATTGCTTTGCAGTGTGGCTGACAGAACTTGAATTCCCCTGTTGATTGAATAGTTGGAATTATTTTCCGCATCGTCCGTGTTCACCGGTTCGCTAAAATTAACAACAACAATGGTCGGCGCAAGCGCTTCCGCTGAAACCACTTGCGGAGGTTCTGTATCTATAAATTGGTACGAAACGCTTGTGTTCGCCGGAAGAAAATTTGGCGTTTGCGCCTGATCACATAAATTGTTTATCTCCAGCACATAAGTTCCTTCCCCGTGAGGCGTCGTTCGCAAAAATATTGTCCTTTCATCAGCCCCAAACTTTGCCGATAAAATCTGAATGCCATTGCTGATGACATAATTTGTTTTGTCCTGCGCCTTTTGGACATTCATGGGCTCGCTGAATTCGACTTTAATAGTATCTTCTGCAATGACTTGGACGCCGATCACAGACGGCGCAACGGTGTCTATGTACTGATAGGTCAAAGTCGTGTTCGGATCAATGAAATTCGGCTGCTGCGCCCGATCTTTAATTCCATTCAGCGTTAAATGGTAGCTTCCTTCTCCATGCGGACTTGTCTGCAATTCAACAGAAATATTATCAGACAAGAGAACAGCAGAAATTATCTGAACATTTCTGTCAATGGAATAATTGGAAACAGCCTCAGCAGATGATTTATCAACCGGTTCGCTGAATCTTATTTTTAATTTTATATCTGAAATTACTGACAAACCCCTGACTGTCGGGGAAAATCTATCCTGAAACTGATATGACACGACAGTTCCGGCGGCAAGCACGTTTGGATTTTTTGCCCGATCCGCAATGGACTGGATCGCAAGCTGGTAATTCCCTTCACTATGAGCGCTGGTATGTAACGTAACTTTGTCACCGGATAAGTTCAAAGTGCTGCTCAAAATCGCTACTGAAGGGCTAATCTGATAATTGGAAATTGTCTCTGCTGAATTCTTATCCACTGGTTCAGAAAATTCTACAGTCACTATGGAATCAGACACCGCCTGCACAGCAATAACCTGCGGCGGATATTGATCAATAAATTCATAAGTCAATTGATTGTGCCCGGAAATTGCATTCGGCGTGTGCGCCCGATCCCGTACGCCGATGACTGTTATAGTGTAGCTTTGCTCGCTGTGCGCTGTTGTTTGTAAATTTACTTTCTTCAGATCTGTACCATCCTGCAGGGCTGAAAGCACACCTACTCCGCCG
>NATN01000039.1 GCA_002085355.1 Candidatus Zhuqueibacterota bacterium 4484_87
TAATCCCGCCAATGTCAATAAAAAAAGAGGATAGCTGCAAGAATATCCTCTTTTTAAGGTAATTAGATTCAATTATTTAACAACAAAATTTATTAATCGATTTTTTACCACAATTTTTTTAACGATAGTCTTTCCGCCCACATGTTTCTGAATCTTTTCATCAGCAAGCGCAATCCCGAGCACTGTTTCGTCAGCTGCATTACGCTCTACTTCGATTGTTGCACGCAATTTTCCATTCACCTGAACCGCGATGGGGATGGTGTCTTTCTGCGTCTTTGCTTCGTCGTATTCGGGCCAGCGCGCATTGAAAATACTGTATGGCTTTCCGATTTTTTCCCAGCATTCTTCTGCAAAATGCGGAGCGAACGGCGCAATCAGCAGGACAAGAGTCTCCTTTGCATCTTCCAAAACCTGACGATTTTGCTGCTCCAAAGGAACATTCTGAATGTAGAGATACATTCCATTCACTAATTCCATGATTCGACTGATCGCTGTATTGAAATGAAAGCGCTCCAGATCATTTGTTACCATCTTAATCGTGTAATGGCGGATACGTTCTAATTCTTTGCTCTCTTTGGTTTCATTGCCGGTCGCTTTATTGTCTTTCAGTAAATCAATGAGTCGCCAGACTCGGTTTATAAAACGATGGATTCCGGTAATTCCTTCATCGCTCCAATCACCGCCATCCTCATAACTGCCCATAAACATCATGTACATGCGGAATGTGTCAGATCCGTATTTTTCCACAAAAATATCAGGATTGACAACATTCCCGCGCGATTTGGACATTTTATTGCTGTCTTTTGTAATGACGCCTTGGTGGACAAGTCGTTTGAAGGGCTCATCAAAATCGATCAACTTCAAATCATAAAGCACTTTTGCAAAAAAGCGTGCATACATCAAATGCATTACAGCATGCTCTGCTCCGCCGACATACTGATCTACCGGAAGCCATTTTTTGACAAGATCCTTGTCAAACGGATAAGTATCAATCTCCGGATTAGGAAAACGCAGGTAATACCATGAAGAACAAACGAACGTGTCCATGGTATCTACTTCTCTCCGCGCAGGTTTACCGCACTTGGGACAGGTCGTATTTACAAAGTCAGGATTTGTTTTCAGCGGAGACTCTCCCCTGCCCTTGAAATCCACTTTTTCAGGCAGCACTACCGGCAACTGGTCTTCGGGCACAGGCACTTCTCCGCAGTCGGGGCAATAGACAATCGGAATCGGCGCTCCCCAATAGCGTTGACGGGAAATCAGCCAGTCGCGCAATTTGTAATTGACTGTTTTTTCTCCGAATTTATTTTCTTCAAGATATCGAATCACTTTTTCAATACCTTCTTTTGACGGCGTTCCTGTAAATTCACCGGAATTAATCATAATACCTGCATCAATATAGGCTTCTTTCAGCTTTTCATGCGGTTTTCCGTCAGGACTAATAACTTCTCGTATTGGCAGATTGTATTTCGTAGCAAATTCAAAATCGCGCGTATCGTGTCCGGGAACAGCCATCACAGCGCCAGTGCCGTAAGTGACTAATACGTAATCAGCAATCCAGATGGGTACTCGCTCATTATTCACCGGATTAATGGCATAGGCTCCTGTGAACACGCCGGTTTTCTCTTTTTCCGTTGAAGTACGTTGTATGTCTGACTCTTTCCTCGCCTGCGCCACATAGTTATTCACGACCTCTCGCTGTTGTTCAGTCGTCAGCTTTGCTACTAATGGGTGTTCCGGCGCTAATACCATGTAAGTAACGCCCCATAAAGTGTCGGGTCGGGTAGTAAAAACTTCAATTTTATCTTCTGATTTGTCAACCTGGAAAATAATTTTGGCACCTTCGCTTTTTCCGATCCAATTTTTCTGCATAGTAATCGTTTTTTCAGGCCAGTCGATACGATTATGGCCTTCCAGCAGTTTTTCAGCATAATCAGTAATTTTGAAAAACCACTGTTCCAGATCCCTGTGGGTCACCTCTGTTTCGCATCTTTCGCATCTTCCTTCTATGACCTGTTCATTTGCCAGAACTGTCTGACATTTCGGGCACCAGTTCACCGGCGCTTTTTTTCGATATGCCAATCCATTTTTGTAAAGCAAAAGAAAAAACCACTGCGTCCATTTATAATATTCAGGAGCGCTGGTGTTAATTTCTTTGCTCCAGTCGTACATAGCGCCGATGGCTTTCAACTGTTGGCGAATGTATTCAATATTCTGGGCAGTACTGATTGCCGGATGAATACCGTGTTTAATGGCATAATTCTCCGCAGGAAGCCCGAAGGCATCGTATCCCATGGGTTCGAAAACATTGTAACCTTGCATCCGCTTGAATCGCGCCCAGGAATCGGTAGGCCCGTAATTATACCAGTGACCAATATGAAGCTTATCCCCGGAAGGGTAAATGAACATGACTAAACAATATAGTTTTTTATCCACATCGTTGTTCATGTCTGTCTTGTACAATTGCGTTTCTTCCCACTTCTGACGCCATTTTTTTTCAACCTCTGTAAATGGATAGGTGCTCATAACAACTCCCATTCAATATATTTTTTGATAAGATTTTTTTATTTTGTAAAAAAAGGAAAAAATAAAAATGCGGCTGGACTACCTTTCAGGGAAGCAAAGATAGCCCGCTCATAAGAGCGAGCTGAAGATTTCTCCCTCTGTTTTTGCACAGCAGAAAATGATCGTGGTTGGAATCTGAAAATTTTACACAAAAATGACTTATCATATCAGCTAATTCGTTAGTTTCAAATATTTTGTCTCTTTAAATATAATAAAAAAAAGAATCAGTGTCAAGAATTTTGTTGCATGAAATTAATATGATTAAGGCAAATTTTTACAGTTGTTTTAATCCCAATTATATCAAAATTCATTCCAGTGCAAATATTTTTCAATATTTAAACGTCATTTTGATACAACAAATACTTTTTTGTTAACATTTTCATAAAAACATGATAATAGTGATTAATGTTAGCTTAATCGCAATTTTAAGCTTGCATTTTAATGTGCGAATTGCTATCTTTGTACGAATTTTTGCGATAAATTACATTATTCCAAAAAGTAAAGATTTAAAGAGGGGTTGGATTAATGAAAAAATTGCTCATCATTCCTTTCATTTTTCTTCTTTTGACAGTTAATGGCAAATCACTTTATTCAAAATCAGATCATTACCCATTACCCAAAGATTCAATAAGGCAGTACATTCGTTATAAATTTATTGAGCATCATGTCAAAAAAACGCCTCCAGCAATTCAGAATTCAGTAGAAGCCTTGACCAGATATTTGACATTACCGGCTAAAAATAACTATGAGAAGATTCGGGCAATTTACTGCTGGGTCGCAGAAAACATTGAGTACGATTGGCTGGGTTTTTATGATGATTATTACAAAAACACTCGTCCTTCTTCTGTTCTGAACTCAAAAAGAACGATTTGCAGCGGTTTTGCCAATTTAATAAAACGAATGGGCACTTTGGCAGGCATTGAAACGGTGAAAATTTCCGGGTTTGGTAAAGGATATGGCTACAAACCCGGCAGCCGCCTTTCCGGCGTCAATCATGCATGGAATGCTGTGAAAATTGACGGTCATTGGTATTTACTTGATTCAGCATGGGGGGCTTATTTTAACAAAGAAGAATATTTCTTTCCTTCTCCAGCCGATTTTATTATTTCACACTATCCTGTCGATAGAAAATGGCAGCTTTTAGAAAATACAATCACAAAAAATCAGTTCAGAAATTTGTATTCCGTTAAGTTGGGCGATGTCTTACTGGAGAAAGGTCAACATGAGAAGCTCAAAAAAATTCTGGACCGATCATTGGTCTTGATACCGGAGAGCAGCTTTTTGAAAAAAGAAAAAGCTAAATTCCTGATAACAGAAGGAAACGGGGAACAGGCAGAACCTTTGTTATGGGAATCATTGGAGAAGACGCCGGACGATACTGAAACTCTTGAGGCGCTGACAAAATTACTCGTAAATAAACGACAATTCGATAAAGCGGTTGAAATTTGCCTCAATGCTCTAAAATATCAACCTGAAAATCCGGATATCAGATTTTACTTAGGTCGTGCATATATTGAATTGGGCGAATATGACAAAGCTGCAACGGAATTTGATTTTGTCCTGAAAAGCTATCCTGAGGATGAGGAGATTTTGCTTGAATTGGGCAACATGTATTTTGAAAGAGTGCAGGACTGCGTCAGAGCTGAATTTTATTATCGCAAATTACGTGACCTTGATTCGTACTCACCCAAATATATGAAAAAATTAGGTTATGCCTTGATTTGTCAGGGGCGAAAAAAGGAAGGAATGAAATTAATTGAGGAGGCAAATGCCAATTATTGAATTTTCGCGTTCAGAATTTCCCTGAACAAGCATGAACCTCGTTTATCTTTTGTTGTACGGCTAACATCTCCGCAACAATCGCCACGGCTATTTCGCCCGGCGTTTCCGTACCGATGTTCAGTCCGATGGGCGCGTGAACTTTTTCAAACAGCTTTTCTGAAATTCCTTTGCTTAATAAGTATTCTTTCAATTCCCTTATTTTCTTCGGTGATCCCATGGCGCCGATGTAGCGAGCAGGTGAGGAAATGACCGCCTCCAGTACCACGGCATCTTTGGTATGCTGTGGTGTAACTATTACGAGCCAATCGTTGGGTGAAATTTCGTTTTTCTCGAGAAATTCCTCGTATTTTGTTTCAATCAGTTCGCAATCTTCAGGAAAATAAACCTGATCGAGGATTTGTTCCCGTTCATCAACAACTCTCACTCTCCATCCGGCTTCATTGGCAACATTGGCAACAGCACGTCCGACATGGCCTCCGCCGAAAATAGTAAGCCGTTTATCCGGAAGGATTGGCTCGAAAAAAAGTGTCATTTTACCGCCGCAAACCATTTTCCCGGTCTCAAGCTCTTCAAGCAAATACTCTTTCAGCACAGGAACTCCCGCCTGCAAAGCATCCAGAGCATCCCGAAATGCCTGTACTTCGATGGATCCGCCTCCGACTGTCCCTTCAGATTTTCCGTCAGGAAAAACAATAGCCCGTGCCCCTGATTTGCGCGGCGTAGCTCCCTTGGCATCAACGACAGTGATAACGCAAAACGGGATATTTTTCTTTTTCCAATTAACAATCCTCTCCAGACCAACTTCCATGCAAATCTCCGAAATATGAATTTTATTTTTATCGGCAATTTTGAATCGAACCGTAATTCAAACAGGAAAACAGCTCTACAATTTAATAATTTTTCCGTAAAAATCAATAAAATTATTGACAATTTTTCCAATAAGCAGCTTCTGAATTAATGTTGAGAAGAATTCCCGCGTCGGAAACTTCAGCATAGCGAATTCGTTTTCTATTTTCAGAAACTATTTCCCGCAAAGTGGAAGCTGGTTTTTTCTGCAGAATTTCACTGAATAACCACTCCGGAATAATTACAGGATGACCTGATTTCTTTTCAAGACTGGGAATAATGATGGAATTCGGATTGTCTTTAAACTCCCTGGCAAGAGCCTGGTATGTTGCGCTTTTCACCAGCGGATAGTCCACGGGAGCAATTAAAATGCCTGAGGAAATTTTATGAAGATACTGCACCCCAATACGAATGGATGAAAACATTCCTTGTTCAGGCTTTTCATTCAATAAAATTTCTGTCGGAAGATTTAATTTTTTGATAGCGGCTTGATTTGATTGATTGGTGATGGAAACTATTGGAAAAAGGTCGGCTTGCAGTGCGTTTTCAACAACTATCTGAAGAAAAGCTTTTTCGCGGCACGGCAATAGAGGTTTGACGCCAATATTTTTCAGACGACTGCCAAATCCGGCGGCTAATATTAAGCACGAGAGGGAGTTACCGCTTTTCTGTTTCTCTGTTCCAAAGCCCATAGGCGTGATTTTCAATCGAAATTATTCATAGCGAATTTTGAAAAAAGTTGGATTCTCCGCGAGTCCGCCCCATGAATTCTTTAATAAATCCACAGTCAGAAAGGTTTTTTTATCAGGAAAAACCATTACTTTTTCCCTGGTTTTAATGGAAAACTTTTCTACTTTCCAGCCTGTTGAAGCAAAATACTTTGCCTCAATGTTGTAAATTCCCGGTTGCAGCAACATGTGATAGCTGTAATTTCTGGTTAAATTCGTTATTTCATGATCCGGCTTGATGAGATAGCCATTAATGAAAAGCTCCGCATAATTCTTGTAGTTTCTCCCCTCGTCCGCGACATTGTTGATGGTAATGATAACGTTTCTCTCCTGAGTCTTGCGAAAATATTCAGGCAAAGGTTGTGCTGGCGGAATAGCTGTGTACGTTTCGTCAACACTCAAGCTCCTGGGACCTGCGCAGCTCGCCAACAAAGAAATGCTAAAAAGGAGGATCGCCAGATATTTTATTTGTCTTTGCATGCTTCTGCTCCTTCCATTTGTGCCAATCGTCTTCAAAAATTTAGACGAATACGCCGGAAGAAAGTTTACAGAAATTATTCTACAATGACAACTATCACAAAATTGCCTTGCCCCGGAAGGTGGACGCGAAAACGACTTCCTGATGCCACATGCGGCGGAATTTTGATAACTGCATGGTAATTTTCAGTGACTGCTCCCCTGCCTTGGCATTCAGGACATGGTGCAAAAAAAGCGCCTAAAAAACCAGAACCGTGGCACAAAGGGCAAATAATCTCCGCAGGAATTTGCAGGGGAATCGTCATGCCTTTTCTGGCTTCCGATGGGGACAAAATGATTTCTAAAACTGGTGTTGATAAAAAGTCAAGCCTTGGTTTCACGGTGAAACCATGCGATCCCCACAAGTAAACCGGAGAATTTACTCTTCTTTCGGATATTGTGAAAGCATGGTTAGTCCACGCCTGTAATTCTTCACGTTCAGAAGCGCGCAATTCATTGTCGTAGGATTTACGTTTCTCTTCGTCGCCCAAATTTTCGTACGCTTCCTGGATATTGCGAAATTGCGTTTCGTCCGGATCATGGCTCGCATCCGGATGATGTTGTTTTGCCAAATTTCGATAGGCCTTTTTTATGTCTTTTTGCGAACAATTTCTGGGAACGCCCAAAATGAGATAGTAGTCTTTCATGGTGACAAGCTATTTTCTCAAAAATTCATCACTTTTTATTTTCGTAGCAGTCTATTTTACTCTTTAAATTCCGGGAAAGTTCTGCTAATAAAACGAAAAAAGGGCATTTTTCGTTTCATCATTGAAAAATGCCCTTTTTCAAAATTCAGGCTCACGAGACTGAAATCGGGATCTCTTTGGGTTTGCTTTCTTCTTTTTTCGGCAAAGTAATTGTCAAAATTCCGTCTTTGCATTTTGCCTTGATTTTTTCGGCTTCAACAGGAGCATCCAGAGTAAAGCTCCGCGAAAAACTGCCGAATCGGCGTTCAACGCGATGATAATTGTGATCATCCTCTTTCTTTTCTTCCTTTTTTTCGCCTTTGATGGTCAAAGTGTTGTTTGTCAGGCTTATTTTGATGTCATCCTTGGACATTCCAGGAACCTCTGCAGTGATGACAAAATCATCTTTTGTTTCTTTGATGTCAACAAGAGGAAATCCTGGTGTGAGGCTTTCCGATTCAGTCGCAGAGCCGAAAAAATCATCAAACAAACGATCCATTTGAGACCGGAACTGCTCTAATTCTCCGAAAGGTCTCCAGCGAACAATTGCCATAACTCATCCCTCCTTTCGCTGATTAAATAAGGTTCATTTGCTTTTCGCTAATAACATTTTCAAATTTTGTGCCAAAATGGTTGGAATTTTTAACTATTTGGTATTACTGAAATTAGATGTGAAAAACATTAGAAGAAAATTGAGAATCAGTTCAGACATTTTGACAAATATTTTTTCAAAATGTCAGACGAATTCTGAAGTTTTTGCAAGTATTGTGCGTCAGATCTGGCGGATTTTTGTCAGTCCGGTTTTTTCACTAATTCAAAAAGTTTAGCTTCGATAAAAATTTTGAATAATTCGGCATCAATTTTCCCTTCCTTCACTTCGTAGCCGATGATATCCAACGCCTTTTGCACAGGAACGGCTTTTTTGTAGGGCCTGTCCCAGGCAGTTAGCGCGTCGTAAATGTCAGCGATGACCATCATTTTTGACTGGATGGGGATTTCCGGTTCGGAAAGGTTTCTGGGGTAACCTGTGCCGTCTAATTTTTCATGATGGGCATAGGCGATTTCGGGAATTGAGCTCAACTCTCGTGTCCAGGGAATTTTTTTCAGAAAATTGTATGTGTGCGTCACATGCGATTCGATCTCTTTGCGCTCTTCTTCGCTCAAGCTGCCGCGGGGAATTGACAACCGGGAAATCTCTTCTTCTGTGAGCAGATGCTCCGGTTTTCCGTTTGCTTCCACTTTTAATTCAGCGATTTGCTGCAATTTTTCCAATTTGGATTCATTGAGTACTGTAGGCTCATTGGCTTCACAAACTATTTGCAGAAATTCATCGAATTTTTTGATTTTTTCTTGAGTTTCGCGATCCAGTTTCTCGAAATATTCCAACGCTTTTTGCTTTTCGTAATCAAGCAAGAATTTGATTTTTCTGTCGTAAGTCCTTAAAATAGTAGATTGAGAGAGTATTTTGAAACGATTTTTCACAGAATCCAACTCATAAGGGAATAGCTTCTTCGCTTTTACCAGAATATCTTCCCGCACACCGATCTTGCCGAAATCATGAAGTAACGCCGCGTATTGAATCTGCTGGAACTCATCGCGGGTGAAATGGACATCTTTAAATTTGCCCGTTTCAATACGATCAACCTGTTTCGCCAGCGCACTGGTGAGAGTTGCCACGCGTTCGGAATGCCCAAAGGTTGTCGGGTCTCTCTGTTCAATGGCGTGCACAGACGCTTTGATAAATCCTTCAAAAAGATTTTTAATATCCTCGTATAAGCGATTATTTTCGATGGATACAGCAGCCTGACTGGCAAGCGAACTTGCTAAATTCACGCATTTTTCATCAAATTCAATAACTTCTTCCTCAATCACTGCCGGAGAACTGAGCAAAACATCCCAGTGTTTTTTGCGATTAATAAGTTGCAGCACGCCGATCATTTCGTCCTTATGGTTGAGCATGGGAATGACCAGCATGGATTTTGTGCGATAGCCCACAGCTTCGTCAAAAGAACGGTTGTGTGTGAGACCGGATTCCCTGGGAAGTTCATAAACATCCGGGATATTCAATACCGTGCCCGTCAAGGCAACGTGTCCGGCAATGCTTTTTTTCTCGATGGGCATGACGGATTCGGTAAAATCAATGGGAATTGTGTCGCAATGCGCCAGTTTGAAGCGTAACTGTTTATCTGCAAGATAGTTTTTCGGGTCTTCTGCCCTGTCAGGAATTTTTTCCACCAAATATAAACTGCCGGCATCCGCTCCGGTGATTTCCCTGCTCTTGATCAAAATTGTTTCCAGGAGCTTGTCCGGATCGCGTTCTGCGGAAAGAGCTACCCCGATATCATTCAATTCGTGCAGTTCTTTAGCTTGAATGTTCAGTTGCTGGGAAAGCTCGGACAGTTGGCATTTTTGCTTTAAATAGTTTCCTGCATTCACGAGCGCGAACAGCGTTTTATGATAATCAGGCGGCATCGAAATTGACTGCACAAATTCAAACAGAGGCTTTTCCCCTTCGGAGATTAATTCTGACAATGTATTTTCACCCAATGCGATAACTGCTGTTCTTTCAGACAGATTGGGGAATTTTTTATGAAAAGACTGCAACTCTGCCAAACCCGCGGCATCTGAAATGAAAATGAAATGTCTGTACTCCCCGATAAACGCCTCAATATCGCTTTTTGCCGTGCTTTTTTTGACCATAAAATCAAATTGTTTATACACAAAGGCTTTTTTGAACTGTGGATCAATTTCCGGGTAGAAGAACAAAATCGGCAGATATTTATCGCTCATGGTGCTGCTCCTGGCTGTTTTTTTGAAGTAAATACAAAATGTATTGTGTAAATATATGAAAGAAGTATCATTTTGGCAAGGGATTTTTGGAATGTAACAATTTTGTAAATGTTTGATTTGAAAAATTAAAATGGAAAAAGCTGTTCAGGAGGAATTTTATTGCTTGACAAATAGGCTGAATTTCAATATATTTCATCGTAAGCAGCTCTCAAAGAGCACTATGTGCGGAGGAAATTTTTATGTCCAAAAGATTTCAAATTACAATTTTGTTGCTGACGTTCCTGTTTTTGATTTCATGCGGGAAAAAGGAAGACAATTCAAATCGAAAGTCCACATCTACAGTACGAAATTTTGACCCCTCTCAGCCGCAATCCGGCGGTTCACTGGTCAGAGCGCTTTCCGGCGATCCTGTCTCTTTGCAACCGCTTTACGGTTATAGTGACGGCGCATCATGCGAAGTGATAATTCATCTTTTTCCGCCCCTGGTGCGCAAATTGGAGGATCCGAACAATCCCGGTCACGCAAAATTAATGCCTGTGCTTGCTGAAAACTGGAAATTTGAAGAAGATGGGAAAGTCCTGATCTTCAAGTTGCGCGAAGGCGTGCACTGGCACGACGGGCCCGAAGTTACAACAGAAGACGTCATTTTCACCTACAACAAAGCGATTGACCCGCACACAAAAACCATTGTGCACTATGCCTTTAGTCGAATTGACACGATTTTTGCGCTGGATAAATATCGATTTAAAGTAATTTACAAGGAACCCTTTGTTTATGCAGTCTATCGCTGGGACATCGGCGTTTTGCCTAAACATGTTTTGCAAGGAAAAGACATCAACACCGATCCCTTCAATCGCCATCCTGTAGGTTATGGCATGTTTAAATTTGTGAACTGGTCTCCCAATGAACAGATCGTTTTGGAAGCAAATGAAAATTCTTACTGGGGCAGACCCTATCTTGACCGGATGATTTTTCGGATTATTCCGGAATCCGCCGTGCAAATCCTGGAACTCAAAGCCGGGAATCTGGATCTGGTCACGCGTTTGCACACTACGCAATTTTTGCGTGATCTGACAGGGCCTGAAGCAGAGCAAAATGTCAAAAAATTTGAATACAACGACACGTTCATGTACGGGCTTGTTTTTAACTTAAAAATGGACATTTTTCAGGATAAACGAATTCGTCAGGCAATTTATTACGCCATTGACAAGAAAAGTATCATCGATGGCGTGCAATATGGCAAAGGAAGGCCCTGCTGGGGGCCTATTCCGCCGGAATCATGGGCGTACAATCCCAATATCAAAAAATATCCTTTTTCGCCTGAAAGATCAAAACAACTTTTTACCCAAGCGGGCTGGACTGATTCTGACGGCGACGGCATTCTTGATAAAGACGGGAAACCGTTCAAATTTACCGTGCTTTCCTTTCAAAATGAATCTGTGCAGCAAATTTTGACCATTGTGCAGCAACAACTGAAAAAAATCGGCGTTGCCATGAAAATTAAAGTTGTGGAATGGAGCGTCTATTTGAACACTTTTGTCGCCAAAAGAAATTTCGATATGTGCGTTACCCGTGGGGGGCTCGGCGTATTGGCGCCGGATTTGTCGTTTGAATTTCATTCCAGTCAAATTCACGACACCGAATACAATTGGGCAACGTACATTAATCATGAGCTGGATGAACTGATCGAAAATTCCCTGCGCACGTTTGACCGGGAAAAGCAGAAAAAATATTTTTACCGCGCCCAGGAGATCATTTCTGAAGATGTTCCGGTGATTTATTTATACATGCGCAACAGTATGATCGCCACCAGCAGACGCGTCCAGGGCGTGAAACCCTATCCGACGCCGTTGGGTTTTGATTATAATTTGGATTATTGGTGGATACCGAAGGTTTTTCAGAGACAATAAGGTACGAAAATTGCCCACGGATGACACGGATTACGCGGATAGGCACGGATAAAATTCCTTAAAAATTATTGTCACAACTATGATGTGTATGCTTTCAAATAAAATGGGTGTTTATTTGCTTAAAAAGATAAAGATAAAAGGGCAGGCAAATGTTACATTCAGATATAACAGACAAAATAATAAGAGCTTTCTATAATGTGAACAATACATTAGGCTTTGGCTTTCTGGAAAAAGTTTATGAAAATGCTATGATTATTGAACTGCGCAAAATGGGTTGCAAGGTATTACAGCAACAAAACATTAAAGTATTTTACGACAACAAAATTGTTGGGGATTATTTTGCTGATTTATTAGTTGACGACTTAGTTATTGTTGAATTAAAAGCTATGGATAGCCTTTGTGAAGAGCATGAAGCTCAATTGATTAATTATTTGAAAGCTACTGAAATGGTAGTGTTCCAAAAAGTT
>NATN01000040.1 GCA_002085355.1 Candidatus Zhuqueibacterota bacterium 4484_87
CCGGTGGCGTTGCAGCCAAAGTACGATATTGTTCAGGACAAAGAATATCCTCAATTCGATTATTGCTACTGCGAAACCTGCCGCAGAAAATTCCAGGAACAAACCGGAATCGATCCGCTGAAAATCGAAGACCCGGCAAATCACCCGGAATGGAACCAATTTCGTTATGACAGCATCACCCGCCTTGTTAATGAAGTTGTGGTTCCTATTGCTCAAAAATTTGGTAAAAAAACTTCAGCGGCAGTGTTTCCAAACTGGCGAGATGTGAGACAGGAATGGCGCAACTGGAATCTGGATTATTTTTTCCCCATGCTATACCATAAGTTTTATCATGGAAATATCGACTGGGTCGGAGAGCAAGTCAAAAACGGTGTAAGTTATCTCTCGAAACGACAGCACCTCTACAGCGGACTTTTTGTAAATTTCTTTTCTTCAGAAAAACTAAAACAAGCAATTGGTGCCTCCCTTCGCAATGGCGCAAGCGGCGCTTCCTTCTTCACCGGATTTTCGCTGGATTCAGACCATTTAAAAACTATCTCTGAAACTATGGATCAAAATATCATTGACATTCATAGAAAATAGCCGTATATTGCTTTATTCTAAATCATTGCTTACTTTTTTGCCAACTAACTCACATCAGATACTAACAATTCAAAGGAGTCCATTGATGCAAAAACGTTCTCTCGGATTAATTTTGCTTCTGCTTATTTTTACCGTAAACTTTGCTCATGCCGGGACTAAATACATCTTCCCGGCAGAAGATCCTGTCTTTTCCATCGTTTTCCCTGATGACTGGAAAATCGAACCTGACGAAAATATTCTCCATGCAACTCCAGCCGACGAATCCATTTATCTGGGTGTCTGGGCATTGGACGCGGAAGATATCGATGCCGCTCTGGATGCGCTGGACGAATTGACCGCTGAAATTGTCGCTGACCTGAAAGTTATCTCAACTGATACATTGGTCGTCAATGACATCGATATTTTATTAGTAGAGGCCCAAGGTGTTGATGAAAAAGGGCTAATCATCAACGTCTCCGCTTTCTTTTTCTCGCCGGACGACGAGACGATTTTTATCACTCTCTCCTACGGTACGCCGGAAGCAGAGAAAGCCCACCAAAAAGAACTTATTTCGATTCTGAAATCAATTTCGGCTGAATAAAAAAATCAACAAAAAGAGAATTCCTCGCCACTGAGGGGAATTCTCTTTTTTTCTGAGAATAGATTTACTTTCTCTGTCAAAATAATTATTGCTTTTCACCCGTGTATTTGCTATTTTTCACAATCCCAACCGTCAAAAATTACTCAACCTAAAAAAACCTGAATTTCCAGCTCATGGTCACACAAAGAGTAATTTGAGTATTCGACAACGTGTTTTATTTTGCTGACAAAAAATTATCTTGAAATTTTGAAATATTAATTTAGGGGAATACAAAATGGCAAGTAAAAAAATCTTCATCTCCGTGGATATGGAAGGCATCACCGGCGTGATTGATTGGGCAGAGACGGAATCGGACAAGGCGGAATATCAGTACTTTCGCAAAATTATGACCGACGAAGTGAACGCAGCCATCGAAGGCGCGCTGGAAAAAGGCGCCACCGCAATTGTCGTCCGCGATGCCCATGGCAATGCAAAAAACATCATTCCCGATCAGTTGCACGAAAAAGCCCGTCTCTTGCGCGCCTGGGCAAATAGTCCGTGGGTGATGATGGAAGGAATTGACGAGTCCTTTGCAGCGGCGATTTTCATCGGCTATCACGCCAAAGCCATGACTGCGCAGGGCACACTATCGCACACGATGCGCGGTGATATTTTTGATTTACGCGTGAACGGAATTTCTTTGCCGGAATTGGGTTGGAATGCGCTCATCGCCAATCACGTGAATGTGCCGGTCATCTTTGTCTCCGGAGACAATCTGATCTGCCAGCAAGCGAGGGAACTCATCCCTGGCATTGAGACAGTTGCTGTAAAACAGGGATTTGGCGAAGCAAATTTGAATTTGAACCCTAAAGCAGCGCAGGAAAAAATTCGCCAGGGCGTCGCATCTGCCATGGAAAAAATCGACAAAATTGCACCGTTCAGGCTGAAAGCGCCTTATACAATGGAAATTGCTTACAAAAAAACGCGCCTCGCCAATCAGGCAGCCTGGTATCCCGGGGCTGAACGAAAAAATGATTATACAGTGAGTCTGACTTGTGAAAACTTCTTCGATTGTATGAAATTTTTGTATTTCGTGGGCTAATGAAGCAAAGGGGCGCTTGTCGGCGCCCCGATTTTTCTCATTTCAACAAGCTGGCATCCAGCTCAATTCCTACCGGGCAATGATCAGAGCCCAGCACCTCTTTTTCGATAAAAGCATTTTTCACATCGCCTGTTAGGTCTTCACTGACGAAAAAATAATCGATGCGCCAGCCAATGTCCCGATCGCGCGCTCGAGTCCGCATATCCCACCAGGAATAATGACCGCCTTCTTTGACGAACATGCGGAAAGTGTCCACAAATCCGTGTGCCAGCAATCGGTCAATCCAGGCGCGTTCTTCCGGCAAAAATCCGCTGCGTTTTTCGTTCTCTTTGGGATGCGCCAGATCAATCTCCTTGTGAGCAGTATTCACATCACCGCAGATGATTATTTTTTTCCCTTCCGCGCGCAGCCGATCCGCATAATCCAGAAAAGCATCGTAAAAATCCATCTTGTATTGCAACCGTTCTTTGGATTGTTTGCCATTGGGAAAATAGATATTGAGCAGGATAAATTTTCCGAAATCCGCTTGCAGCAATCGGCCTTCGCTGTCAAGTTCCGCAATGCCCATGCCAGAGTTTACACTCACGGGCATAAATTTCGTCAGCATGGCGACACCGCTGTATCCTTTTCTTTCAGCAGCCGCATGGTAAAATTCATACCCTTCTGCTTCGCTGATATCTTTTGGAATTTGATCATCCTGGGCTTTTGTCTCCTGCAAACACAAGATGTCTGGCTGATCGTTATGCAGCCATTCCATGAAATTTTTCTTATGAACCGCGCGAATGCCATTGACATTCCACGATAGTAGTCGAACCGTTCCCATGCAAACGCCTTTCCGTTTTCGCTTTTTCCTCAGAGCGCATCTATTTCTTCGGCTTAATTTTCACTGCAGTGCCGTATGCTAACAATTCAGCAGATCCCTGCATGATGGCTGAAGTAGTGAATCTGACGCACACAATGGCATCAGCATCGAGAGCTTCTGCCTCTTTGACCATCCGATCCAGCGCTTGTTCTCTGGATTCGGCAATCATTTTCGTGTATTCAGTGATTTCTCCGCCAACGAGTGTTCGTAAACCAGCCATAATGTCTTTCCCTACGTGACGCGCACGAATAGTATTTCCGCGGACCAACCCCAAGGTTTTTGTAATTTGATAATCAGCAAATTCATCTTGCGTTGTAATCAGCATAAGACCTCCTGTTTTTACATTTTGACGTTTTTGTCGTAATAATCGTCTTCCTTGTTTTCGATGCGGTCAGTGACAACTTTCATCAGCAGCAACCCAACACCGGCGATGGCAATCAACCCGACGATGCCCCAGGGCATGGCAGCAATTAGCCCGACAAATATTGCCACCAAGTAGATGAGAAAGACGATTCCCAACAGAACATATCCTGCTTTTTCCATGATTCACCCTCCAATTCAGAAATGAATTTTTGTAAAAGCTAATGCGTGATCTCTTTTTTGCCCTGCAAGTGGTAAATCAAACGTATTAAATAGCTGACGCTTGACAAAAAGACAAATAACACAGCAAATCCGGAAAATATTTCTTTGAAAACTTTTATTTGAAAGATATAGCAGATGAGCGTTATTGCCAACACGTTCGCAGTAATCTTACCGATTAAATTGGATGGCATGATAAATTTGAATTTTCTTGCGTAAAAAAAACCGCTGATGAGGATTGCCACATCCCTGCCGATGATGAGCACCACTAGCCAGAGGGGCATCTGTTGTTTCAAATACAAAATAATCGTTGTCAAACCAATGAGCAGTTTGTCCGCCAGTGGGTCGAGCATTTTTCCGACTTCAGAAACCTGATGCAGCCGCCGCGCCAGAATTCCGTCCAAAAAATCAGAGCCCACACCAATGAGGATTACGATTCCCATGGCGAGATAATTTTCATTCCACATAAAAATACCCACCGGCACTAACAACAACAAACGAAAAAACGAAATGAAATTCGGGATGGTGAAGATCTTCTTCCTGTTCAAAAATAATCTCCTTTCAGGAATCGTCTCAGTACTCAGAATCAATTTTTACAACTTACAAAAAATCAAAACCAAAATCAAGCTGAAAATATGGTTTAGAGAAATATATCGCACTTATTCAATGGTTCAGGCTACACACCCAAATCAATCGACATTTCTTTTCACTTCACAATTTGGAATAAAACCTTTTCGCAATGAAAAAATTAAGGTTACATTTTTTTCAAATTTTACTTGACATTTTGAAAAAAAAATGATATAATGCGGTGGTAAAAAAGTTTCAAAAATCTGTTTTTTTGAAAAAATTAGTTCAACAAAAAGTGTTTTTGAAATCATTTTTTCTTATATCTATGAAGCAGCCGGTTTTCAAGTACTCCTCTCTCATAAGTCTTGCAAAAACAAACATTCACAATTTCGGAGTTAATGTATGGCTGACTTAACCTCCTATAAAAAACTTATTCTCAAAAACTTTGACCGACTCACTAAAAACCAGAAAAAAATTGCTCAATTTTTATTGGATCATCCGGAAGAAATCGCTCTGTCTTCCATCGACACCATCGCTGACAAACTCAACGTCGGCAAAGCAACGGTCGTCCGGCTGGCCCAATCTCTTGGCTACAAAGGATTTCTCGAGCTGAAGACCGAATTGACAAATCGCCTCCGCGATGACATCAGTCCCTCAAAAAAATTAAAAGCTGCTCTAAAAAACTCGCATCTTCGCTCAAAATTTCTCACAACTATTGCAACCGACGAGATTCAGAACATTCAGGAGACTCTCTATTCAATGGATCAGGCGGCTTTTGATAAAGCCGTAAAAATTCTGAAAGACGCTTCCCACATCTACACCATGGGACTGGGTATTTCCGCTTATCTTTCTCAGTTGGCTGCTTATTTTCTGAATAAACTTTCTCTCAAAGCAAGCGCTTTTGGCCACGGAAGTTTTAGTTTCCACGAGCAAATACTTTCTCTCTCCCCAAAAGATGCGTTAATTGCAATCAGTCTTCCGCCCTATTCCATTGAAACCATTAAAGGGGCAGAAGTTGCTCAATCGCGAGGGATTAAAGTCATTTCTATTACGGACAAACTCATTTCACCCATCACAAAATATTCCGATGTTGTTTTTCCTGTGAAAACGAACAATATCGTATTCATTAACTCAATCGGTGCTATATTTGTCATCATTTACGCGCTTGCCACCGGGCTGGGACTCAGCGACAAAGAATCAGCCCTCAAGGCATTGGAGCAATTTGAAAATGCGCAATCGGATTTTGGTTTTGACGTTCGGAAAGATTTTTTTGCAAAACCATGACGAACTTTCTATAAACAATGCACAAATGACATTTCAATGAATTAGGTTGATGGAGGCTTTTCATGAAATTTGCAAAAGGCACAACTATTCTGATCATTCTTCTCATATTATTTTCAGCAACTTTTTCAGTTCAGGCGCGAATCGGTGATGTAATCTCGTCTTTCCCGGCGCCGGGACATTTTTCCACGGGTCTCACTTTTGACGGGAAAAATCTCTGGGTAGCCGACCGAAAAACCGATTTATTATACCAAATTAACCCCAAAAATGGCGCTGTTGTAAAAACTCTGCCTGCGCCAGGCTTCAGCGTTACCGGATTGGCTTGGGATGGCAGTCATTTGTGGGCAATCGATGATAAAGAAAATTTCCTTTACCGCATCAATACAAAAACCGGCGAGGCGGAACGAATCATTGAATCATACACGCGCCATCCAAAAGATATTTGCTGGGATGGGAAATTACTGTGGGTTGTGGATGACAAATTAGACCTGGTGCTCAGCATCGATCCGGAAGATGGTATGATGATTGATAATTTTCCGTCTCCGGCGGGAAACCCTGATGGCGTGGCTTTTGACGGAGAGCATCTCTGGATCACAGACCGCGGCAATGACATGCTGTATCACGTGTGTCCGAAGTCTGGTCTGGTCATTGGAGCGCTTCATGCACCAGCTCCTTATGCCCGCGGACTGGCGTGGGACGGCAAAGCGCTATGGAATGTGGACTACCAGTCAGATAAAATTTATCAAATCAAACTGGACGATGATGACATTCTCACTCGCGACGAAGGTCAGGCGCGAAAATTAGAGAACACAATTGACTTCCGCAATTACGGGCCTGGTGAGGTGACTGAATTAGATGTGTACATTGCCATTCCTGAAAATCGGGATAATCAGGAGCTTCTCGCGCCGATCACTTTTGAACCGAAACCTACAGACATTTTGACTGATCATTGGGGACAGAAAGTCGCTCATTATCATGTCACTAATTTGAAAAGCGGAGAATTCTTTCGCGCCACGATGATAGTGAAAGCCAGAGTGTATGGTATCGAATATTTTATTGATCCGCACAAAACCGGAACGCTGAATGACATTCCAGACGACATCAAGAAAAAATATCTGGTCGATGGGAAAAAACTGATGATTCACGATCCGTTCATTCAAAACCTGGCAAAAAAAATCGTGGGAGATGAAAAAAATCCCTACAAGGTCGCGAGAAAAATTTTCAATTATCTGATTAACCATCTTTCTTATAATTTAAAACCTGTCGGCGGCTGGAATACAGCGCCAACAGTACTGAAACGAGGCACAGCATCTTGTTCCGAATATTCATTTTCTTTCATCGCATTGGCAAGAGCAGTAGGACTTCCTGCACGCTATGTCGGCGCAGTATCCCGCCGCGGCGACGACGCCAGTCTGGACGAAGTGTTCCATCGATGGTGCGAAGTCTATCTGCCTCATTATGGCTGGATTCCTTTTGATGCTAATAAAGGCGATAAAAAGAGACCAGCGGATCAAGCCGCCGGTATAGGAGACACCGACCGCAGATACATCATTACCACGACCAGCGGCGGTGGTTCCGAATACATGGACTGGACTTACAATTTTAATTATCACTGGAAATCCAAAGACAAATGCCGGATTTACACTGAATATTACGGCGAATGGGAGCCCATTGAAGAATAGCTACTTGATTTGGCCCGCGATACAAAAATGGATTTGAGACATTATAATGACAGAGAAAAGAGATAAACGGCAACCTACGTTCTTTGAGGCTTTGCTTCCGTTAATTTTGATGGCGCTTTTTCTGGGCATTGGCTATGGCGTTTTTCGCCTGCGAGCGGAAATCTTACTCATTGCTGCGGCTTTTTGCTCCGGGCTTATCGGGCTCAGATTAGGTTATAATTGGAAGGATCTTGAAGAAGGAATTGTAGAAAGCATTGCCAAGGCCATGCCAGCCATGCTCATTGTCATTTGCGTGGGCCTTTTAATAGGCTCGTGGATTGCTGCCGGAACAATTCCTATGCTGGTTTTTTACGGGCTAAAAATTATTTCCCCCAAATTTTTCCTGCTCACTGCTTCATTGGTATGTAGTGTAGTTTCTTTGTTCACAGGCACTTCCTGGGGGACAGTCGGCACAATGGGAGTAGCTTTTATGGGAATTGCTCATGGTCTTGGTATCCCTCCCGGCGCAGCAGCGGGCGCCATTGTGGCAGGATCTTATTTTGGTGATAAAATTTCGCCGTTTTCCGACACGACAAATTTAGCGCCCATTGCAGCGAAAAGCAATTTATTCGATCACATCCGACACATGCTTTGGACAACTACGCCGGCTTGGCTATTAGGGCTTATCGTTTACTTCATTGCTGGCTATTCCTATGGTTCATCATCAGTAGAATCGCAGCAAATGAATGTAATTATGGAAACAGTTAAAACAAATTTCCAATTCAACATTTTGTTGCTTCTGCCGCCGGCGATCATTTTATATTTTGCCATGCGCAAAAAACCGACAATTCCGGGAATGATCATCGCTTCTTTGGTGGCAACGATTTTAGGGCTGATTTTCCAAAAAACCAATATGGTCGAAATGGTAAATGCCATGACCGTGGGCTATGAATCCAAAACCGGCGTCGCCGTTGTGGACAAACTGTTCTCTCGCGGCGGCATGGCAGGCATGATGCACGTGACATTGATTGCATTTTGTGCGTTTTCTTTTGCAGGGATCGTGCAAAAAACAGGTATGCTTGATGTGCTGCTAAATCGGCTGCTCCGCATCGCCAAAACCACCGGATCGTTAATTTTATCCGTTGTTATCTCTGGCATCGCTGTAGCGCTCATGACCGGAAGTTCTTTTTTGACCATTCTCATTCCCGGAGAACTCTTTTCTCCGGCATTTAAAGCGAGAGGTTTGGCTGCAAAAAATTTATCACGCACCACGGAAGATTCCGGCACGGTAATCGTGCCGCTGATTCCGTGGAGTATGGCAGGTGTTTTCATGGCTGGGACATTGGGAGTATCGACAGTAAGCTACCTGCCCTGGGCAGTGATGTGTTACACAGGATTTATTTTTGCAATTATTTACGGATACACCGGATTTGCCATCGCTCCGAAAATCAGGGAGGACGAAACGATTATCGGAAGTTGATTTACTTTACCTTTTGAAGATATTCAATTTTACTGAAACAGTTACAATCAGTAGTTCTCGCTTATGTCACTCTCACTGATAAATCGTGGAATAATTCAACTGCACTCTTTTGAAAAAAAGATAAATTAAATTTTTACTTTAATTCACTTTTCACTTTTAACCAAATGAAGGAGGCTGTTATGAAAAAGGTTACAGTCTTTGCCGCACTCGTAGTTTTGCTGTTGGCGGCACAGCTTGTGCAAGCGCAACCGGAGCCGGTGCCAATTGTTACGCCGGTACTGATTGATTCCGCTGTTTACAATGGAATCTACACCGGTTTTCAATCACAAATTTATTGTGAACCGACAACAGGTAATCTCGTAACTGCCTGGTATCGTTACTATAGTTCCGACAGCGATCCCAGACGAATTACAGCGGCAACCTCCATTGATGGCGGCCAATCATGGATGATTCACGAAGCTATTAATTTTGGTGTTGGCGATCACATGAATGCGCGCTATGCTACAGTTGCCGGTACGCCGATGACACCGCTTATTGGCTACAGCGATCGAAATCCGGGAGGCGACAATCGAGACAGCCGCCCGACAGTCGCTTATGATATTGCTGGCTGGAATGGCGGGGCATTTGTTAACCTCTTTGTTGATGATGGCGGTTCTGCGGACACTGTACTTTACGGACGCTATGTGTCTCTCGCAGTCGCCCCCAGCAATAATGATATGTGGGCAGTTGGTACTTATCACAGAGAAGGCTCTAACAGAGCCATGTTCTACTATTACACAAAGGATGCCGGGGCTAGCTGGCATGGTCCTTCTGTTGTGGCCTCTTCTTTCCCCGTAGATAGTGGCCGTGCAATTTGGTTTAGGGATTTATCTTTTATCGGAATGGGCGTCGGCATTGACAACAGCAATAATGTCATGTCTTGCTTCAGAGGTCAAGTGGAGCCAGACGATAACAATGCGCTCTGGATGGTCTTGTATTCGATGTCTTCGGATTTCGGACAAACATGGACAGCTCCGGCGACCATTCCCGGATCAGAACATTTGTACACCGGAACCGCTGACACCTATCGCCCTGTAAGTTCCCCAATTGTTGACAAGGATGGTAATTGGCATATTTTTGTAATTGCTATCGATACTCTGGAGACACCGGATTGGAACTCAGTCCCGCAACCATACCGTGCATTTGATTTTCGCTATGATGGTTCAACCTGGACTGTAGATAAATTTGTATTCCCGAGTTTCCTGGAGAACGGTATTATTGCCTGGGGAGATTTCCCTCCGGATATTGAAACTTATCAGATGAACGAGCCGGCTATTGGCCCGGACGGTACCTTATATTATGCTTACACTGATGTGATTGATACTACCGGAGCCATGGGCAAACTCGATTATTACAACTTTGCCATCAAAGTAATGTTTTCCGAGGACAATGGCGACACCTGGCAAGGTCCGGTCACTGTGCTAGAGCAATGGGAAGGCAGATCACCGAATGGAATGGCTAAATATGCCACAGATAAACTGCATATTGTTTATCGCCAGCATTTTGATTCAGACAAAACAGATTTATTCTGGTATATCGGTGTCCCAACTGATACCGTCAAAGCTCTGGCAACCAAAGTGGATCAACGGGTGAGCAAAGTTATGCCTGAGGATTTTGCTCTCCATCAAAATTACCCCAACCCATTCAATCCGACAACGAATATCACTTTTGATCTGGCACAGTCAGCAAAAGTAACGCTCAAAATTTACAATGAATTGGGTCAGGAAGTTGCTACGTTGATCGATCAGAAACAAATGGATGCTGGATTTAAAGGCATCACCTGGCATGCTTCTGATCTGCCAAGCGGCGTTTATATTTACAAATTGACAGCAGGCTCCTATAGCGCAACAAAGAAAATGATTCTGACGAAGTAATTTTTTACCAATTACAGGAGAAACAGAAATGGTCAGACAAAGGGAAATTTGTCTGACCATTTCCTTTCAAAAAAATGAAGGCAAAAATAATCACCGTGTTCATATTCTTTTTGACACTGGCTTCAGTCCTGTTTTCTCAGGAAATTGGAAGCACAATTGATTGGATAGATGCGCCGGGAAACTTTCCGTTCGGAATAGCCATCAGCGGCAATCAAATATTCCATAGCGACCGTTTGACTAATACTATTTTTGAAATTGATACTGCGACAGGAGAAATCTCTTCTGAAATCCCGCTGCCCGAAGGAAAGTTAGTTGGAGATATCACTTTCCACAATGATAATCTTTTGATTATTGACCAGCAAAATAATGCTATTTTGAAATATAATTCTGGTGATTCTTCATTTTCTGAACAAATTGAGCTCCATTCATCAAAACCATGGGGGCTCACAAGCGACGGGCAATTCCTGTGGTACATCGACCAACAGACAAAGTTTATATATCAGCTAAATCCTGAATCCGGTGCTTATCTCGATTCAACCCAGGCACCGGGAATTTCCCCGACAGGAATCAGTTGGGATGGCGCCAGATTTTGGATCGCGGACATGAGGAGTAAGCAGCTTTTTCTTTTTGACTTCACTCATCGTTGTGTGGTTCAAATTATCCCACTCGACTGGAAATTTCCGCAGGGGATAGCTTATGATGGGAGCAATATCTGGGTTTGCTCGCTGGAGGCAAAACAACTCCAGAAAGTGGCGCTTCGCAGCGATAAAGATTACCGGATTTTGGGCTCAAGGAAGTCATTACTGAAATACACGCTAACGATCCGCAACGCAGGCTCAAGTAATATGCAGACAAAAACATACATCGCCTATCCCGCACCATCATTGAGCCAAACCTTCATCGACTCCGTTCTCTTTGCGGAATTGCCAAATGATATTTTCAGTGATAAATACGGACAAAAAATTGCCTATTACTACCACAATATCAGCCCCGGATCTCAACGTGTCTATCAATATCAAGTTCCGGCAACCATAAATGCTGTGCGATATTTTTTGAATCCGGACAGCGTCGGGACACTCGATCAGATACCGGATTCCATCGTTAGTCTGTACACTGTGGACGGGGATAAATATCAAATTAATGATTCCATTATCCAGCAAGCTGTAGCAGAACTGGCAGGAGAAGAGACCAACCTCTACTGGTTGGTACGCAGAATACACGACTTTGTCATTGATCATATCTATTATAACAATGACTCTCGCTGGGATCCTGCACCTCAAGTTTTGCAGCAAGGCCATGGTTCTTGTTCAGAATATTCATTTTTGTTTATCGCCCTTTGTCGTGCAATGGGAATTCCTGCGCGCTACGAAGCTGGCAGCCATTTGCGGGACGAACTTCCCTATGAGGATACTGTCTTTCATCGCTGGCAACAAGTTTACTTCCCCAATTATGGCTGGATTCCCATTGATTGCACATGGGACGATCGCAGCGATTTAGTCGAACGATCACTCTATTTCGGAGCGAAAAGCAATAACACATTTACAACAACTATCGGCGGAGGCGGAGACCGCGGCATGTGGTGGACCTACAACAGTGCCAATTCCACCAGCGGCGGCGACATGGACCGCGATAAGAAAATGGAATGGTTGGAAATATCGACTGC
>NATN01000253.1 GCA_002085355.1 Candidatus Zhuqueibacterota bacterium 4484_87
TGGTACAAATTCAGGGCAAAATTATTTTTCTGCTCTTGAATAAAGAAACTGGATTTGCATTAGGACATTAGTTCATAGTTTATTGTTTGGAGTTCAGAGGCTGCGTTTGAAAAATATTGACAAAAACATTAGCCCAAAACTCGAACACGAAACTCGAAACATAAAAATTCCGGAGGTCCAGGATGAAACGGATTATTTCTTTGCTGACATTTATGGTATTGATTGTGCTATTTATCAACTGCGGCGGGGACAAATCAAAATTGGCTTACACCGGCATTGTTGAAGGAAAAATCTATTCGCTCAGTTCGCCCATCAGCGATGACATCATTTATCTCCCTTTCCATGAGGGGAATGAAGTGAAAGCCGGCGCATTAATCGCGTTGATCGACACAACAGATATCACGCTGCAAATCAAACAAGCAAAATCAATGCTTGACGAGATACAATTTCAGCGCCAAAATGGCGACCTGCAGCTCGATCAGGCGCGAACTGCCTACAACTACTATCTTGATAAATATAAAAGAAACATCGAATTATCAAAATCAAAAGCAATTCCGTCGCAGACACTGGAAGACATCAAATTGCAACTGACAGTGAATAAAAGTAAATTGGAAATGGCTGGATTGAACAAAAAAATTCTGTCAAAAAAATTGGATGCAACAAGCTACCAGCTCCAATTATTGGAGGAAAAGCTGAAAAAAGCACACCTGCGTGCGCCGGTCCAGGGTGTTATCGATAAAATTTATTACAATGAGGGCGAGACGCCGCCGCCATTTTCCACCATTGCTGACATCATCAATCTGGACAACGTCTGGTGTTACCTTTACGTTACTGAAGTCGATCTGGCGAACATTCAAATCGGCAAACAAGTCACCGTTCGCGTTGACGGATTGGACGAGCCGCTCTCCGGGACAATCAATTACATTAATCAACAGGCAGAATTCACGCCCAAAACAATTCTCACGCCGGACAATCGCAAGGCACTGGTCTTTGGCGTCAAAGTGACGATCGAGAATAAAGATCACGTTTTGAAACCGGGCATGGCTGTTGAAGTGGAGCTATAAAGGAAGATTCAATGTCTGAAAAAATTATTCAACTAAAAAATATCGCCAAAAGATATGACAATATCATGGCGCTTGACCACGTTTCTGTTTCCATCCCCCATTCGGCTATCATCGGCTTTATTGGACCTGACGGCGCGGGAAAATCCACGTTGATGAAAATCATTCTTACGCTCGAAACTGCGGACGAGGGTGAAGGAACAGTTTTGGGCAATTCAATTGAAACGAAAAAACGCGCCATCCGCCGCCACATCGGCTATATGCCGGAGATATTTTCCCTGTACACAGATTTGAGCGTGGAAGAAAATTTGAAATTTTTCTTTCAGATTTACAAAATTCCTAAATCCCAGTATAAAGAGAAAATGGAAATGCTTTACGGATTTAACCGCCTGGAAAATTTCAAAACCACTCTGGCAGGACATCTTTCCGGCGGCATGAAGCAAAAATTAGCTCTCTCGTGCGCCTTGATGCACGATCCTAAAATCCTCGTTTTGGACGAACCAACAACTGGCGTGGATCCGGTGTCGCGCGCGGAATTCTGGAAAATGTTGAATCAATTGAAATCCGAGGGCAAAACCGTTCTCATTTCCACGCCCTATCTGGACGAAGCCATGCAGTGCGATTACATTTACCTGTTCCATCAGGGCAAAATTTTAAAACAGGGGCTGCCGGATCAGATTATCTCTGAATATGAAATCCCGTTCTATCAAATAGAGACCCGAGATCCGATCCCGGCGATGAAAAAATTACAACGTTCCCAACTCCATGCACGATTTTACCTGATTGGGGACACCATTCACTGCGCCATGCTTACTAAAGCGGAACCATCGGTGCTCGAAATGAAAAAAATCGCCGGTAATGAAATTACGATTAAAAAAATCACCCCCACGCTGGAAGATATTTTTCTTGATTTATTAGAACGACCCGGAGAAATTAATGATGTCAAATGATGCACTGACTATTCAGAATCTGACAAAGAAATTCGGCACTTTCACGGCTGTAGATAATATTTCCCTGACTGTAAAAAAGGGAGAAGTTTTCGGATTTTTAGGCGCCAATGGCGCTGGGAAAACAACAACGATCCGCATGATTTGCGCTCTGCTGGAACCCACGTCCGGTGAAATCGAACTCGACGGACTTTCCGTCCTCCGCCAGCCTGAAGAGGTAAAAATGCGCATCGGCTACATGTCACAAAAATTCTCTCTGTATCAGGATTTGACTCCTTTTGAAAACATGGAATTTTTCAGTGAAATTTACAATGTGGCACCGGAAAAATTAGCCGAAGAAAAAGAGAATTTGGCAGCGGAATTGAAACTAAATAATCTGGATAACATTTTGACCAAAGAATTGCCGCTGGGATACAAACAACGGTTGGCGCTGCGCACGACACTGATTCACGATCCGCCCATCTTATTCTTGGATGAAGCCACCTCCGGCGTTGATCCGGTGGGGCGCAGACAATTCTGGGATCAAATATACGAATTAAGCGCCGCCGGGAAAACGGTGTTCGTCACTACGCATTACATGGACGAAGCCGAATATTGCCACCGGCTTTCCATCATGGATAAAGGAAAAATTGTACAAACCGGCACCCCGGCTGAATTGAAAGATAAATTTGACGTTTCCAGTATGCAGGACGTATTTCTTCAGGCAATTCAATATTAGAGGAAAACAATGGCTCTGTTAGGAATTATCACCAAAGAATTTTACCACATCATGCGGGATTTTCGCACGCTGATCATTTTATTTCTCATGCCTCTGCTTCAAATGATCATGTTTGGCTATGCACTGAATCTTGAAATTCAGAAAGTGGAAATCACCATTGATGATTTTGACCATTCCGAATACTCGCGCCAATTGATACGCGCGTTCCAGGGGTCTGATTTTTTTGAAATTATCAGCGATGACAATCAAGACCTTGAAGTGCAATTTTTCAAACGGGCAATTCGCGGTCATCTGACCATACCTAATGGTTTCGCAAAAAATATGAACGCCAACCAGCCTACACAGGTCGATTTTATGATTGACGCATCAAACAGCAACGATGCCATTCTGATCGAACAGTACGCCATGCAGACATTGCTTCATTTCAAAGAACTCATTGGCGTGAAACAGTACGTGCCGGTGGAGATCAATCAGGTCTTTCGCTTCAATCCGGAACTCAAAAGCACCTATTTCATGGTGCCCGGTTTGCTGGCGTTGTTGATGATAATGATCACGACGATGCTGACCAGCATCACTCTGGTACGGGAAAAAGAAATGGGAACCATGACCCTGCTGAAAATTTCGCCTTTGCACTCTTTTGAAATCATCATCGGCAAAGTCGTTCCCTACCTGTTGCTTTCGCTGCTGGTGGGAACCATTATCGTTCTGGTCGGCGTGATTCTGTTTCAGGTTCCTGTGCGCGGGAGCATCTTGCTGCTCTACTTTTTTCTCTTGCTGTACTGTCTCACGGGCTTAAGCTTCGGCATGATGATCTCTTCGCTGGCAAAGACACAGCAGGTCGCCATGCTTTTCGCCCTTATGAGCACAGTTCTGCCGACTCTGATTCTGGCGGGATTCATTTTTCCGCTGGCAGCAATGCCCAAAATCTTGCAATACATCAGCTACATCATTCCGGCGCGATATTTTCTCATCATCGTACGGGGAATCATGTTGAAAGACAACACGTTCATCGAACTTTTGAAGCCTTCGCTGGCGCTTATCGGTTTCAGTACAATTTTCATCATCGTTTCCACCAAGAAATTCAAAACTTATCTGGAGCAATAAATGAAACAACTATTAGCAGTGATGAAAAAAGAAATTCGCCACCTGCGGCGCGACTCTTTCATGTTACGCATGTTGCTCATCTCCCCCATTATGCAATTGCTCATTCTGGGTTACGCGGTAACTTTTGAAGTCAAGCATGTGGCAATAGAAATGTGTGATATGGACAAATCCAGCTATTCCCGGCATTTCATCCAAAAGATAATGACCAATGACCGGTTTGATTTTGTCGGCTACACTGACGATGTGAATCAATTGGATTGCGACATCAAGCAATGGAAAACAAAAATTGGTCTCTACTTTCCGCCGGACTTTTCCGAAAAACTGATTCGCAACGGACAGGCATCAGTGCTGGCATACCTAGACGCCATCGACGGTAATCAGGCGATGACAGCTTTTGGCTATTTGCAGAAAATCGCGCTGGAACAATCCGTGCAACTCATTCCCAAATCGGTTTTGCGACAGCACATCAAAGAGGACAGAATTGTCTCGCTGAACACGTGCGCTCACTCTGGTGAAAGAAAAAGAAATCGGCACGCTGGAACACATCATGGTTACGCCCATCAAAAAATTCCACCTCATCGCCGGAAAACTGCTGCCCTATCTCATTTATGCCTTCATTCAGTTAGCGGTCATCATCAAATTGGCGCAAATAATTTTCTCCATCAATTTTGCCGGCTCTTACTGGACGCTTTACTTCATCTCTGCCCTGTTTCTATTTACCACAATCGGCATCGGCCTCATTGTATCTACCCTCTCCCAGACGCAGCAGCAGGCGCTTTTTCTGAGCTGGTTTTTTATGGTTTTCTCTTCCATGCTCAGCGGTTTTTTCATCCCCATTCCCAATATGCCGGAGTGGCTGCAAATTGTCACCTATCTCAATCCCATGCGCTACATGATGACCAGCATGAGGGAGCTTTTTCTCAAAGGCACGCCCCTGCGCTACCTGCTCGACCAGATTATCCCGCTGGCGGTGCTGGGAACAGCCCTGTTTGCCATAAGTGTGATGAAATTTCAGAAAAAACTGAAATAAATAAAATATTTGAGTGGGATTTCGCATTTTGCGGGTCGTTGCTCTTTCCGGGCTCGCTAACAACGTCAGACTGCACCTCCTCCCTCCGGATTGCATCACTCCCGAATTGTATCACTCCTGGATTGTATCACTCCCGGATTGTATCACCTTTATGTGATACAATAGTGTGATACAGTAATGTGACGCAGTTGTGTGTGATACAGCTATG
>NATN01000041.1 GCA_002085355.1 Candidatus Zhuqueibacterota bacterium 4484_87
ATTCCGTCAGGGGAAATATGAGGCGGCAACAAAAGCATTCGACCGCGCAGCAGATCTGGCGCAGGATAATTTTGTCAAAGCCGATGCTTTGCTGCGCTGCGGGGATTCGTTTTTTAATTTGAAGAAGTACAATGAAGCGATCAAGAGATATCGCCTCGTGACCAGATTGCCGGTTAGCACAGATTTGAAGGCAGAGGCGCAATTTCAGATCGGACAGAGTTATCTCAACCAGTCGGATTTTGCCGCCGGCGTGAGCGAGTTTCGAAAAGTTACTCGTTGGTATCGCAAGACAAGCCTGGCAGCGAAGGCGCAATTTATGACCGGAAAAGCCTATTTCCAATCGGGCGATTATCGTCAGGCGCTTCGGGAGTTTGATCGCGTGATCACGGATTTTCCGTCGAGCCGGTTCCTCGCCCGGGCAATTTATGCCAAAGCGGACTGCTACTACAATCTCGGCGATTATGTGGATGCTATTACCAAATATCAGGAAATTATTGACAAGTATCCCGACAGTGGCCTGCTGGATGAGGCATTGAGCGGGATTCAATGGGCGATGATTCAACAGGGCAGAACGGCTGAAGCGTTGTCCTTAGTAGATTCCTATTTAAAAAAATATCCCGATGCAGAGTGGGCGCCTGATCTGATTTTCCGCAAAGGGGAGCTGCTTTTTAATTTAAAAAATTACAGTGAAGCACAATTGGCATTTCAGCAACTGGCGAAAAATTATCAACAATCAAAATCCGCACAATCAGCCTGGTACTGGATTGGCGAGTGTTATTTGAAAATGGATCAGGAACAAAAGGCACTTCAGGCATATCTGAAGCAGTTTATGACTTTTCCGAAAAGTGAATTTTCCCAAACGGCGCTTTTGACGATTGGCGACATTTTGCAGCAAAAGCAAAAATATAATGAAGCGATTCAAAATTATCAGAAAATAATCGCGCATTATGACGGGAGCGAAGCCGAAGCACGTGCCAGAATTCAAATTGGATTTTGTCGGCTCAAACAGGGTAATTTACTGGCAGCTCAAAAAGAATTTAAAACAGTAATTGAAAAATATCCTGGGACAGAAGCCGGTTTTCGCGCGCAAATTGAGTTGGCAAAAATGGAAATGAAAACTGGAAATAATAAAAAGTGCCGGGAAATATTGACCAAGGTGTTGAATTGTCCATTTCAGAATTTAGCGGCTGAGGCTCAATATTTCATTGGTGAGAGCTACTTTCAGTCCGGTAAATACCAGCAGTCAATTGTCGAATATTTGAAAGTAAAATATCTTTACGGAACAGCGACGGATTGGGTTGTGCGCGGGATTTATCAGGCTGCGCTGGCAAATGAGGTCATCAATCAGTACGCTGAAGCCCGACAGCTTTATCGAACATTGATTGATAAGTTTCAAGATGAAAATTATCGCAAAAAAGCCCAACAACGATTAAATGAAATTGCCGGAAAATAGATGAGAAGAATGAGATACTTAACCTGGGGAATTTTTGTAGCGCTCGTTTTGACAAATTTTTTGTTTGCTCAGAAAAAAACCGCCGTTGATTCGTCAAAGCAAAGAAGAAAAAATGTGCGTTTGCAATTGCCGGATGAAATTATTTATGGCCAAAATAAAAGCAGCCGGGTTGTTCCCAAAAACAAGATGACGTTTCCCCCTGCGCCCACTTTGCTGTCGCCGGATTACGGGACATTGTTCCCAGCTCTAATGATTTCCGAAAATAAAACGGTTTTTTCCCGAAAATCGGTCAGTGAAAATGCAAGAAAATCCCTTCTTGCTCATTGGGGACGATTTCAGGATACAAAATTTAGCGGGCTCTGGGCGCAACAAGGCGCTGTTCTAAATTTTCAGCTTGCAGGGCATTTTCAATGCATTAAAGGTCAATTTGAAAACAGCGATTATCAGAGTTCTGGCGGCAGTGGTTTTCTGGGCGGGAATGTGACTGATAATTTATCTGCCATTTTTGCTGTTGATGGCGGTTCTCAAAAATACGGTCTTTTCCGGGCGCGACAAAGCAATACGACGGAGCGCGATGTACAACATTTTCTAACTGAGATTGTTCTTGATTTTAGCAATGACAAGGGCCATTTGCTCAAGGGACGATTTTTTTATCGTGAGGACAATTTTACTGATACGGATTCGTCAAAATTGAGCATGAGTGATAATTGGTTCGGTTTCAATCTCGGTTACAATAAAAAAATTAGCTCCGTTTTTGTGCACGCTTATGCCGATTATCGGCACAACAGCGTTGGACAGGACCTTCGACAAAGCATCTTTGAGGCGAAATTCAGCGCCGGAATCATCCCCTTTGACTTTTTGCGAGTGAATGGTCGCGTTAGTTACCAGGATGTCGAAGTGAGCAACGCAGAGTCAGAGACGAAAATTTTTCCGGAGCTGGAAGTTGTTATTACGCCTTTGCAAAAACTAGGGGGCAAAATTACACTGAAGCAAGAAATCGTACCTTTTGATTTCAGCAAGTGGGTGCAACTCAATCCCTATGTCGATTTTTCTGCTAATTTGCGACCGATGGAAAAAGAGCTGGAGTTGCAAACCTATGTTGAGTGGTTAGCGACAGATAACCTCGAAGTGCGCGGGGCTCTGGAATTTGAAAAGACAAAAAACGATATTTTTTGGACGAAGAATGCACAAACCGATCTATTCTCCTGGCAGCGATTGCAATCAACCACAATGACAAAATTTTCTATATCCGGAATGTGGCGTCTTTCCCCAAAACTGAAATTAGCCGGGAAGCTCGTAACGAAATTTTATTCAATCAACGATGATTCGCTGCAACACAGGGACGCGAATTTCCCTTATGCGGAAAAATTCAATCTCCCATTATCATTGCAATATCAGTTTACTCCTAATTGGAATTTTGATTTGGGAATGAATTGGGTTAGCAGCCGTCATGTTTCTTTGCTGGAAGATGAAAAATTACCTTCTTTTGTCCTGCTTTCAGCAAAATTGGAGAGAAACATTTTTTCACATTATTCCCTCTTTTTTGAGGGAAGCAACCTGTTGGATCAATCTGTTGAGATTTGGGAAAATTTCCCCGAACGCGGAGTTTCTTTGCGCGCTGGCGTTCGTGCAGAATGGTGAGAGATGAGGCACTCATGACACTTTCACAAAAAAAGCATTGGGTGGAAATTACTCTTCCGGTGGACGGAGAGACGGAAGAGTGGGTGTCCCAATTTTTATTCGAACTGGGCAGTTTGGGGTGTCACACGGAAAAAGGTATCTTGCACGGATATTTTTCTCAACACGATTGGCGTGAGGACAAAGCAGATGAGTTGCGTCGTTATTTGCTTGAGTTGCAGAGACGTGGTTTGCGTGTTGAAATTGAGAAAATGAAAGTCAGAGTTTTTGCTGATCGCGATTGGAATGAGGAATGGAAGAAGGGGTATCGCCCGTTTGAGATTGGGGGCAGATTTTTAATCAAGCCGAGTTGGTACGAATCGGTTGCCGCAGAGGATAAAACAGTTATCGAAATCGATCCTCAAATGGCATTTGGGACCGGCACACATGCAACAACGCGGTTGGTTCTGGAGCTAATGCTGAAACAATCGGGAGATTTTCATCGTATTCTTGACATAGGCACGGGAACAGGAATTTTATCGATAGCGGCGGCGAATCTTTTCTCCGGAAAGATTATTGCCTTTGATAATGATCCGATAGCAGTTACGACTGCCCGGGACAACGCGGTGAAAAATGGAGTTGGCGACAGGATCGATTTTTTTTGCAGCACCACTGTCTCACTGCTGCCCATGAATTTCGACCTCATTATGGCAAATATCCATCGCACAGTACTCGAAAAGATGCTCATCGACATCCGTCAACATCTCTCTTCACAGGGACGAGTCATTTTTTCCGGCGTTTTAATTGAAGAGCGGGAAAAATTTTTGAAATCACTTTCACTGGCCGGTTTTGCCGTGCGGGAAGAAAAGGCAATTGATGAATGGCTGGGAATCATCGTAGGAAAAGAGTTTTAAAAGTTTTTTATTTGCCCTTGATGACTGATATTTATTTATGTTAATTCCGTTGTTTAATTTATTCTGTATTATTCAAAATTTATATTTTTGCGCGACGATACAGGGCGATGTGAATGAAAAAAATTTTTACTTTAATTTTTTGGCTAACTCTAATAACTACTTTTTTGCACGCTGATGAAAAGAAAGTGCTCATCGATTCAGTAAGTGTCAAAGAGGGAAACATCGTTGTGAGTTTTCATGCGCAGGGTATTTTTGATGAGAAAGTGATCCAGGGATTGCGGCGCGGCTTGACGAGCACGTTCCAATACGAAGTGCAATTATGGGAGCGAAAGAGCCGCTGGGTCAATAGTTTGATCATTAGCCAATCCAGACGAATTAAAGTTTATTTTGATAATTGGGAGAAAAAATATTTAGTTTTGAGCCCGGAAGAGCGGCGCTTGACAGCTTCGTTGGAAAAAGTGCAGAAGCATTGCACAAGGCTGGAGAATGTGGCCTTAATTCCCCTGACAAAAATTTCTCCCAAAAAGAAATATTTTGTGTCTGTAAAAGCCGTGCTGCGGCCTCTTTCAATGGAAAATTATCAGGAAATCAAAAATTGGCTTTCCGGTAGCGCAAAAAATCTGGATGTAAAAAATCTGGACGATTCCGAGGAGCAGGAGCGGAGAATAAAAGGTGGTTTTTTGAAGTTGCTGCTTTCTTTGACCGGCTTTGGCGATAAGGTGATTTCCGGTAAAAGTAACGATTTTAATGTTCAGGCGGGAAAAGTAGTTTTTGTGAAATAGATGTCTCTCTGGTACCACTACTTCTTTCACAAAAAACTCAATCAAAACTTTGAATTTAATACTTTGCGAACGATTGTCAGATCGATATTCCTTCCCGAAATTACAATAGCAATATTTTTATCAACAGCTTTAATGCGCTTATTTTTAATCGCAGCGACGCCCACCGCAGCAGCGCCTTCCACGAGAATGTGTTTTGTTTCCAACAGATAAAGCATGGCATCGATTATTTCTTTTTCGGATACGAGCACCAGATCATCAACATATTTTTGAACCGTAGCCAGCATGGTTGGGCTGACCAATCGGCCGGCAAGCCCGTCGGCAATTGTGTCCAATATCGGCGATTCAATGGCTTGATTTGATTTCCAGGCGCGATACATGGCAGGCGATGCTTCACTCTGAACGCCAATTATTTTTATGTCCGGATTTATCTGTTTCGCTGCAATGGCAAGTCCTGAAACGAGCCCGCCTCCTCCTACCGGCGCGACGATGATCTCTGTTTGCGGCAATTTTTTCAAAATTTCCAACGCAATTGTTCCCTGTCCGGCGATAATGTACGGATCTTCAAAAGCATGTACAAAAGTAAGTTTGCAGTCACTTTCGATGCGATGTGCGACATCCTCAGATTCATCGTAATCGCGCCCTGCTTGTACCACCTCAGCGCCAAAAGTGCTTAACATTTTAATTTTCGTCTGTGCGGCGGAGACCGGCATGACTATTCGCGCGGGTATTCCCAGCAATTCACTGGCATAGGCGACGCCCAGTCCATGATTCCCTGCTGATGCTGTAATCACGCCACGCGATTTGTCCTCTTCCTTCAGGGTGAGCATGCGATTCAGTGCGCCTCTCACCTTAAACGAGCCAGTCTCTTGCCAATTCTCTAATTTTAGAAATATTTTATTGAAGGTGAGTTGCGATAATTCTTTGAATTCATCAAGGGGAGTGTTCCGAATATATTTTTTAATCCTTCGCAGAGCAGATTTAGGTTTGACTGTTGTTTCAGAATAAATGAGCATACGCTTTTTCAGCCTTTTTAGTCCACCAAAGAATTTTGGGCTCAACTACAATATCCGGAAGCTTTGCAATAGGATAATATAAAATAAATGCTAAAATGTCAAGAGAATTTTTGGTACTCTGCCAAAAATTTTGTCGTTAGCACCAGTGGGACAGTGTTAAGCGAATCCGGTAGGCGATAAATGTTATAAAATTTCAGATGTTTGCGTGAATGTACAACCTGAAATAATACGAAAACATTGCTATTTATTCGGTGAGGAGCCTGATGAGAATTTTTATCTGTGAAGTTTTTTAGAGGAAATAAAAAAAGAAGCGGGAAATAATAAAAAAATCCCGCTTCTTGATAAATAATTTTTATTCTGTTTTGTTGTTATTTTCGGTCTGCAATTTTCTTCGCACAATGCGTCCGATGGTACGAAAATCAATCTTACCGCTACCCATTTTGGGCATCTCTTCGATAACAACAAATTTTCTCGGCATGGCAATTGGCGGCAGCTTCTGCGAAAGTTTCGATACAACTTCTTTCTCGTTGATGGGCTGCGTAATAGCCGCAACGATTTTCGAACCTTTCAATGAGTCCGGCACATCAACGACGCAGCAATCTACGCCCTCCGGCAGCGCATGTTCCAATTCAATTTCTGTGCGTACCAGAGAAACCATCTCTCCGCCAATTTTGACGAAACGTTTTAGCCTACCTTTGTGCCATAAATAACCATCTTCATCAAAGAGCCCCATGTCGCCAGTGTCGTACCAGCCATCGCGGATATGCAGTGAAGTTTCTTCCAAGTCGTCAAGGTAGCCTTTCATTACCAGGTCTCCCTTGACAAGGATTTTGCCCTCCTTCCCGGGAGATACTTCTTTTCCGGTTTCCACATCGACAATTTTTACTTGTACGCTTGGAAATACCTTTCCGATGCTGCCTGGTCTGTTGCCTTCCGGCATGTTAGCGGAAATGACCGGGCTGGTTTCTGTGGTGCCATAACCCTCCAAAAGGACTTTGTTGTGCTTTTTAAGAAATCCTTCCCGCAACGAATCAGGCACTTTATCTGCGCCGGCAATAATGATGCGAAGACTGTCGAAGTCACCGGGAGTTGATTCTCGCAGATAGCCCGAGAAGAATATCGGCGTTGCGGCGATCATTGTCGCTTGCTCATCTTTGATATATTTGGGAATTGATTTGTATTCCAATGGATTGGCGACTGTGATAGCTTTCATTCCAACTGTGAGCGGTAGCCAGAAATTCACATTGTGCCCAAAGACGTGAAACAGCGGCAAAATGGACATAATGATGTCATCCGACGACAGATTGAACACTTCAAGTATGTCCTGTATGTTGGAATAGAAATTTCTATGCGTCAACTGAACTGCCTTGGGGTCTTTCTCGCTTCCACTGGTGAAAAGAATGGTGGCATTATCATCAGGAGTCGATTTAGGCAATGATTTGATGATAGCAGCGGCAGGCAATTTTGATTTTAGTGCAGCGGATAGTTTTTCTCCTGTTGTGATTTGCGCCATGATATCTTCGATGAAAACCATCCCTCTGACCAATCGACAACCTAATTTCTCCAGCAGCCCTCTGGAAGTGATAATAGTTTTAAAACCGCATTTATCCTGGGCATATTCGGAATTATCAGATGCGCCTGTGGAATAATTTATCATAACCGGCACTTTGCCTGCCATGAGTGTGCCGAGAATAGAAAGCATGGCTCCCGCTGAAGTGGGAATCATAATACCAATGTAGCCTTCTTTATATTTTTTGATTTTCTTAGATAGGATGAGTGCAGCAATAAGGGCTCTTGAGTAAGTAATTTGCCGATTAGTAGTTTTATCGACAATTGCGACCTTCTTGCTGAATTTCTTAGCTGTTTTAATAAATTCGTGGTGTAGAACCATCTTTTCCTCCTGTAATTGAACTATTTTTGAAAAAATGAATGACATTCATTTTTATAGTTTAAGAAAAAAAATGAAATATGCAAGTAAAATTTTCAGTGAGCCTGTTTTTATTAATAAATAAGATTATGGAACCCGCTAAAAGATTCAATCCATTTTCCGTTCGCGAAAGCGAATGTTTAGTGGTTTAAATTGTATCATTGATCGGAGGAGTTGTGGTAGTGGTTAGTAATGGGCATTCGCCTGTCTTTTCCAAAAGCGCGAGGAGTAATTTTTATTCCCGGAGGTGCCTGGCGGCGTTTGTATTCAGCGCGGTCAACAAGGTGTACGACTCGACGAACAATTCTTTCGTCAAATCCCTTGCTGATGATATCTGCACTGGACAGATTTTGTTCTACGTACGCCTGTAATATCGGATCGAGAATTTCATAGGGAGGGAGGCTGTCTGAATCTTTTTGTTCCGGACGTAATTCTGCTGATGGCGGTTTTGTGATTGTATTTCGGGGAATAATTTCATGCTCTCTGGTTTTGTTCAAATATTCCGACAGTTGATAGACCATCATCTTTGGGACATCTTTGATGACGGCAAATCCGCCGACCATGTCTCCGTAAAGAGTACAATATCCGACGCTGAGCTCGCTTTTATTGCCTGTTGTCAGGGCTAACCAGCCAAATTTGTTGGACAGCGCCATGATAATGTTCCCGCGAATCCGCGCCTGAATATTCTCTTCAGTGACATCAAAAGGCAGGTCGAGAAAATGGGGCTTTAACATTTCGCGGTATTGATTGAAAGTATCCTGAATCGGAATAATTTTATAATCGATTCCCAGATTTTGAGCCAATTGTTGGGCGTCATCAAGGCTGGAGTCGCTGGAAAATTTTGATGGCATGGCGACTCCGATGACATTTTCAGCGCCCAATGCATCTGCCGCAATGGCAGCGGTCAAAGCGGAGTCAATGCCGCCACTTAGCCCGAGAACGACTTTTTTGAAACCGTTTTTATGCACGTAATCACGAGTACCAAGAACAAGTGCGTGATAGATTTCTTCGATTTGCGATAAGCTGCGGCGTTGCTTGTGTTCGATTGGTATTTTTAAAGACGATTGTTGGCTTTTTTTTAGATCAATTTTATCGAATTCAAATTTTTGGGGAAATGATTCCCGACGTTGCTGAAAAATTTTGTCTCGTTCCCGATTTTGACGAATGGGTTCAATGTCAATATCGACAAAGGTGATGTCTTCGGCGAATTGTTTGCAGCGGGAAACTATTTCTCCGCTGTCGTTCACCACGAGACTGGAGCCGTCGAAGACTAATTCGTCTTGGCCACCAATGAGATTGACGTAACAAAGGAAAGTGCGGTTTTTTCGCGCGCGGTCAATGACCAGAGCCTCGCGCTCTTCAATTTTACCAGAGCAAAAAGGAGAAGCAGAGATATTTATGTTGATGAGACAGTCTCCCTGAAGCGCTTGAGCATCGATGACGCTGTCCTGAATCCACAAATCTTCACAAACGCTAAGTCCGACAGGAATGCCGTCAACCGAAAAAATCAGCGGGTTTTCGCCTTCCTTGAAATATCTTTTTTCATCAAAAACGCCGTAGTTGGGAAGGTGGATTTTGTGGTAAATTCCTTTGATTTCGCGGTTCTGAATGACAGCAGCGCCGTTGAAGAGTCCCGCTTTTCGCTGATCAGCAAAGCCGATGATGCAAATGATACCTTCGCAAGCAGCAGTGATGTGTTCCATTGCCGTGCGATTATCAGCAATGAATTGAGGGCGGAGAAGCAAATCTTCCGGCGGATAACCGGGAATCGTCAATTCGGGAAAAGCAACAATGTCCGCCTGCTTTTCTTTCGCTTGGTGAATGTACTGTTTTATTTTTTCCACGTTACCCGCAAGATCGCCGACAGTGACGTTGATTTGCGCCAAAGCAATCCGTAGAGTGCTATTTGAATTCATTTATCCGTCCTTTATTCGCCAATTGCTTTGATGATGAGTCTTTTTCTTCGTCTGCCGTCAAATTCGGCGTAGTAAATTTGCTGCCAGGGCCCCAGGTCCAAAACGCCGTCAGTGATGGGAACAATGACCTCGTGACCGATGAGGAGATTTTTCAGATGTGCATCGCCATTCACTTCGCCGGTGCGGTGATGGTGATAGTCAGGCCCCTCCGGCGCCAATTTTTGCAGCCATTCTTCAATGTCCTGAATCAGCCCTGATTCCGCATCATTGATATAAACACCTGCTGTGATGTGCATCGCGGAAACCAACACCATGCCTTCTTGGATACCGCTTTCGCGGACAACGCGCTCAACCTCTCGCGTGATATTGATATATTCCCGTTTTTTTGTTGTATTGAACCACAAATATTCTGTTTTAGCCTTCATTGGTGTTCCCTTATTCGTTTTTGCAAATATCAAAATGAGTTGGCAAAATAAAATGAAGCGAATGATCTCCCGGATCATCCGCAGTGCAGAAAATCAACTATTCAGCGGGTAAAATTTTATATTTCGTCTTCCTGACCCAAAAAAATGAATTCCCGTTCTGTGAGCGATTGATTAAATCCATCAATCAGGTCATAGACATGCGCCAGTAGGTCGGGTAATTCATGCTCAGAAAATTGATCGGGAAGATGAGTAATTTCGTCTTCCAGAATTTGCAAATGCTCCATAAGTTGAACATCGTATTTATGCAATTGTTCAATTTCCTGTTGACTCAGTTTGTTGTTGGCTATTTTTCCCTGATTGCTGCAGTAGCAAGGATTTTTTAACGATTGGGTGATGGCGCGCATACTTTGGGAAATGTTGTTGACCATTTCCTGATACTCGTCCCCGCCAATAGACAAAAGCTGATCTTGCTTTTTGTTGAATTGGGCGAAAATGAAATCCAATTTTTTGATTAAATAGTGCCGCAATTCATTGTCACTTTTGTCGCGGGTATTCCCGTCAGTGTAACCTGAATAGCCGGGAATCTCCCTGTGCAAAATAAGCACGACATCGTCAACAGCGTGAATTTCGTCTTTCATTGCATTGCTCCCTGAATAGTTGAAATATGGCTATTGCCTGAATAAATCATACATTTCAGTCAAATTTTTTACTTCCCAATCAGGCTTTGGCGCGTTGTCGTTCAGCTTTTGTCCCTGTCTATTGACCCAAATGACGTGGATTCCAGCATTTTTAGCGCCAGCAATATCGGAAATCGGTGAATCGCCGACCATGATGACTTCATTCGGCAATAAACCGATTTTTTCAAGTGTGAAATCAAAAATTTTTCTGTCCGGCTTGTAACATTCAGCCTGTGCTGAAGTGACTACCGTTTCGAATTTAATGCCGCTGCTCATCACGATTTTGAGTAACGGATCATCAGAGTCAGCATTGGACAGTAGCGCCAATTGAAATTTTGGGGATAATTTTTGTAAAACGTTCAGAACCTCTGGATAAAACTGACATTTTTCCAGCGATTTCCACAAAAAATTCAAATCACGATTAACGTCCCGTTTGACGCGAAAATGGCGATAAATTTCCTCTAATCTTCTTCGATGAATATCTCGTACTCTGATGAAAGGTTTAATTTTCGGCCAATTGAAAAGTCTTTTTGTGATTTTATCGTAGAGCTCGAAATAAATTTCGTGATTCACTTTTACACCGGACTCTTCAATCAATCGCCAAATTCGATCTCTGGGAAAACCGGAATCATCAATGAGCGTTTTGTGGACATCAAAGATGATGCCTTTTACATTCTCAATAGCCATATTTTCAACAATAATTCTGTCAGGCGCAAGATATCAGTATTTAAAATTTAAATCACATCGAAATAATTAGATCGCAAGGGAGGAATTTATGTTCGATTTCTGACAAAAAATTTCCAAACTTCTTCAAACAACAACGTCATCACTTTCCTACTTTGTCAGATTTCTGCAGGAATTTATGTATGATAAAAAATAAATTAGCGGGGAATATTGAACAGCTAAAGTTAGTCAATTGAAATTAAAAAATCAAGAAAAATTTTAAAAAATTTTAACGACGTTACAAATTGCTTGATTTTGACGATTTGAATTATTATTATATGTTTTTCCATAACGGTGAAAGGGCAAAAAATAACAAATGAACTTTTCTATAAAAAGACTATCTCTTGTTTTACTGTCAGGTTTGCTGTTTATCCAGGCAGGGTGCGCAAAGAAACCATTGGATACCGAAAAATTGAAAAAAGAAATTGAGAATTTATGCGCTGATTTTCCCGAAGCAACAATAGCCGTGGCATTTGAAGATTTGCAAAATGGCGCATCGTTTTTTATAAACGAGAAGATGC
>NATN01000042.1 GCA_002085355.1 Candidatus Zhuqueibacterota bacterium 4484_87
CGATAATCGAAATCTCCGATACTAAACCAACTCACGCCAATTGCGGAATGTGCCATAAGCAGAAAAGCAGACCACGCTGCTAAAATTGCGACACTCAAGGAAAGAAACTTTTTGTCATCTAATATCATACACAAAAAAGCCTTTTAAAATAACATTTTGTTAACAATTGATTTTGAATGAAAAAAAAGGAGTTCATCCCACGACAAACTCCTTCATCTATCTTTAAAAAAATTAAGCTATGACATTTTTCGCAGCGCGCTTTTCTTGAAAAACTCAACTCTCTTTTTCTTGGAATTTAAATCCAATTTTTTCAACAAGCGGACAACCTGAAACCAACTGAGCTTAACATTTCCCCATTTGGGCGTGTTCAGCTCTTTCATTATTTTTATACTTCCGTCTTCGGGTTTCTCCATTACCAATTGTCTGATTTTATCCTCGACACTCTTATCTTTTACTTCCGGGCCTGCTATTTTTTCAATATCAGAGGCTATTGGTTGGGACTGATATTCTTGAGTTGCTGCAGGCTTTGGAGTCTCCGGTTTTTTTGTTGGTACCTGCCTGTCCGGCGTAACCATTTGCATGGGCCTTCCGCCGGCATCCTTATCGAAATCAATTATCGCCTCGTCAAGAGTTTCAAACGCGCGCAAAATGAAGTTGAATTCCAAAAGCTCGAAAACCTCATATACATCAGGGATCATACCGACCAGTTTGAGATCACCGCCTCGTTCGCGGATTCCTTTAATCTCACTGATAAAAATTCCCCAACCAGCGCTACTGATATAATCCACATTTTTAAGGTCAATGATTATCTTGTATTTCCCCTGCTGCAATAATTGCTCGAGAGAGTGCTCTAACTCTGCAGATGTTGTCGTATCGATGTATCCACCGACTTTTATGACAGAGATGCTATTGTCAACCCCTGCTTGTTTCACAGATAATTGGATACCTTCCATTTCTCTCTCCTGCCGTAATCTCTTAAAGTTAATTATTTTTTAATATAAAAGAAAATTTACAAAAAGTCAATAAAAAAATAATTCCTTAAATAACAATGACTTTATAAATATTTCACCGCGAAACTTTCGCTCGGTCGAAGCTGCCTGCGGGAGCCTCAAGGACACCGGCTTTTAAAAATTATTTCTTTATTATTGTAAGGATGCTTTTTCACAAAGCAAATTATTTAATAAAAATTGAAAGCCAAAAACGATTTTCTTTGAAACTCATTGTTCAATTAAGGCAAACCTTCTTTTAGCAATTCTTTCGCTTGTTTAATATGCACCAAAATATCTTTTCTATGCGGATCAATCTTTACAACCGCTTCCCATTCCGCAATCGCTTTTTCAAACTCTCCCTGATTCGCATAGATAACTCCGGTATTTTCGTACGAGTCCGTATCTTGTGGGTCCAATTCCTTGACTTTCTGGTAGGCGTCAATTGCCTCGTCCATTTTTCCCAAATGATAATAGGCATTACCCAAAATAGCGTGGACTTCTTTGAAATTCGGATATTTTTTCAGCACTTTCAAGAATTTCGCCACAGCCAACTCGTAATCTTTCTCACGATAAAGCTTCAACCCCAACAAAAGATTTTTATCATCCCGCATGTTTTCGCCCTTTTTCCGAGAAGTTTTCTTCTGTCGGGTAATTTCCCGCTCCATTTCTTCGGCAAAATCCATTCCGGGCAATTCCGCGGATTCTTCTTCCTTGTCTTCGATCATCACTTCGGCGCCTTCTTCGACAACATTGATTTCCGACGATAGCTCTTCCAATAAATCGGAAAATCCGAAAGATGCCTTATCTTCGCTGCTTTCGAGAGTCTGACTCTTTTCTTTCGTATCCGGAGTTGAGCCAATCTCGTCCAACAACTCCGGCAATTCATCATCTTCTGTCACTTCCACAAACGATTCGGCATCACTTTCATTTTCTTCCTTCTTTTCAGAATCACCATCTCCTGCCTCGTCAATCGTTGTTTCGCTCATAAGTTCTTCGTGAAAGCTCGCTTCTTCTGCCAACAGATCGAAACCTTCCCCTTTTTCAGCACCTCCTTCTACATCCTCTAATATTTCGTCTATATCAATCGTAGTCGGAATTTCAATGGAAGACAATTCATCATCCAAAACATCGCCGGCGTTTTCCGCTTCCGTCTGTTCAGTTTCTTCATCGATCTCATCTTCAAAAACGACATCTTCTTCCAACTCATCGTCCCAAATATTACGGAAGCTGATATCATCTTCGTCGGAAATTAAATCTCCCTCGGTTTCGCCCGCGGATTCAAGCACATCATCTACATTTGCAATATCGATAGATTCTTCAAGATCATGCTGAACAGAAATGTCTCCGCCTTTTATCTGGCTTTCATCTAATTCTTCAACAAAAAAGTCCTCGTCCGCACTTTCTGCTTTAGGCTGGTCTGACTCTTTTTGCTGTTTTCGCTTACCGCGTTTCTTTTTCAATAAATCTTCCAGTGGCATTGCCATCAAACTCTGCAAATAAAAATCATCTTCTAAATCGTCCGGCAGATTTTCTTCCGAGACAGAAACTGTTTCTTCGGCTGGAATCTCGTCCGCTTTTTCTGATGCTTTCGATTCCGGCCTTGAAGGAGGAACTGGAGCTTCCGGCTCTTCATCTATTGGCTCTTCATAGCTCTTATCAATGATCACCTTGCCGTCCAAGGTCAACATTGGCGTGCCCGGAGGCTTCATTCTTCTTTTCCTACCGGCCCGGGAAAGGTATGCCTCGCGAAGCTGGCGCGTATTCAAACGACTGCGGACTAATTCATCATAAATCCTGTTTTCATTTATGACCGTAAAACCATATTTTTCGGTATTCAATTCTTCGCTGATTCTTTTTGCACCATACTCGGGATGCTTTTTGATAATATCATAAATTTTTGTCTTCTCTTCAATGCTCAGATGCTTTGCTTCTACAGCAATGGTTTCATCTAACTCAAACGCCTCAACGCCCTCTTCCTCAAATATTTTTTTATACTTATTGTAATAAGCGTAAACCGTAATACCAAACTCTTCACAAGCATCGCGGATATTTCTACCCTGCAAAATCATTTTGTGAGCTTTTTGCGCCCGCTTCAATTCAATTTTTTCCGGAGAGCTGGTTTCTTTAATTGCCACAAGCGTGATGTCATCATTCTGCTCATGCCCCTCGGTAAACGTGTGAATTTCCTCGCGCAACTTTTCAATGAAATCATCGGTGCTCAAATGGCCGTAATCGCGCACGACCTGTAAAAATCTCTCTTCTCCGAAAAGTTGTCGACGACTGTTCATCGCTTCAGTGACGCCGTCTGTATAAAGAATTAAAATATCATCTTCCGCGAGCTGAATGGTATCCGACTCGATTGATTTTTTGAATAGATTAGGATCAGGTAATGAAATACCGACGGGAAAGCCGCGAGGATTCAAATAATATGTTTTATCCGAACTTTTCCGAAACAAAATCATCGGATTGTGCCCGGCGCTGGCATAATTAATTCGTCTGCGGCGTGAATCAATGATGACATAAAACAGCGTGACGAACATTCCTCTTTTCATGTCTTTGACAACAAAATCGTTCACTCGCGCTAAAACTTCAGACGCAGATTTCAGAGAACGCGCTTCGGTGCGCAACGCGGTACGGATCATAGTCATAATGAGTGAGCCGGGAACGCCTTTTCCGGACACATCGGCTACTACGATTCCCAGCGTATCTTTGTCCACCTCGATGAAGTCGTAATAATCACCGCCCACTTCTTTTGCTGCTTCATAAAACGAGCTAATCTCATAGCCTTCAATTTTAGGCACCTCCGCAGGCAGAAGTGTGTGCTGAATGTCCTGCGCCAACTGCATTTCTTTCTGGATGCGTTCCTGCTCCGCTAAATTCTTTTGCGAATCACGCAGCGTGTCTGTAATTTCGCTGAAAGCCTTGGCAATTTCTCCAACCTCATCATTAGCCTCAAAATCAATTTCATCTTTTACATCTCCGGCGCCCAACTCTTTGATCCAATTGGCAAGTTTTCGGAACGGATTCAAAATTACGTAAACCAGAATAATTATGCCCACATAGCCAATGGTCAATATAAGCAACGCAAGCTGCAGATCTCTGAAGCGCAGCGACCAAATCTGATTTGACAAATAGCTCTCTTTGAATTCATAGTAAACGTTGCCTACCTTCATGCCGGTTAAATTATAAAGAACATCATGGACAAAGCTGTAAATTTTTTCGCCATTTTCATCCTGATAAGAAATAAGTCCGTCCTGTTCGATTTTTTTGTTCGCAGGCAATCGGAATACCTGTGAAAATAGTTTTTCATCCGTACTATTTATCACATTATCCCCGGCATCAGTAACAACGACGCGGTACATTTTTGTATGGCCTTTTGTCAATTCTCTGACTTTTGCATCCACGTAAACCGGATTGAGATCAATCTCTCCGTCTTTCAAAACCTGATTTGCTATCAATTCTGCAACAGGCTTTTCCGACCGGACAAATTCTCTGAAAACAACCCGGGCGCGATGAAAGAAAAAATAAGTATAGCCCAAAACCACCAGCGTTGTCAAAATTCCCGCAGCAACGGCAGAATATCTTGTTTTCAGGCTTCCCGGGAGAGTTGGGGTGGGTATCTTTTTCTTTTTAATTATTGCAGTCTGACGATACTTTGTCAGCCGAAGTTCATTGCCCTCTTCGGTGTGGCGATAATCGATCTCATCGATTAATTTCCGAATGATGAAAATCCCCAGACCACCCTTCTTTCCAATATCCACATAGCGCTTCAAATCCGGGTCTTTTACCCGAGAGGGATCAAAAAATTTCCCCTGATCAATCAGAACAACTGTCATGCTGTTCTTTTTGATGATCACCCGCATTTTTATATTGCCTTCCCAATCGCGGTAGGCATGTTTGATAATGTTGGTAGCTGCCTCATCAATGCTCAATTTAAACGCATTGATTATGGTGTCCGAAAAACCGTGCTTTCTGCCGGCTTTTGTGACAAAATTACGTAGCTCGCCTAAATAGTCAATATGAGCAGGGACCTGTATTTCTTCTTTGATAACGGATTTGAACACGCTTGTTTCCTCTAAATTTTACGGCTGTTTGGGGCTTCTTCTTAGCTGCTCAATTTTCTCCCGAGCCATATCAATACTATCGAGAATGAATTTATTGTACGGCTGTTCTTTTTGCAGATCTTCCCAAATCTTCAATGCTTCTTCATATTTTCCGGCTCTAAACGCTAAAATCCCTTTCCAATAACGCTCTTTAACAGCGCCCGTCAATGGCTCCTTTCTCGCATTTGCGCGCGCTTTGGCATCAAAAAACGCCTTTTTCACATTCTCGTTATTCGGTTCGTAAGCAAGCGCTTTTTGAAAAGAATCCATCGCCTTTTTCCAGTCCTTCATGCGATAATAGCGGTAGCCTTGCTGGTACAGATCGTCAAAATTCAATCGCTTGTCATACTGGGTTACTTTCTGATCTATCAGCTCGATTTTAGTATTATCCGGATTCATACGCCGGGCCCTGTCCAGAACCTTAATAGCTGCGTAGTAATTTCCCGTTCTGGCGAGTTGATCTGCTCGATTGATAAGCGATAATAATTTTCTCTCCAAATCAGCTTTTGCTTTGGCAATGTTTTCTCTGGCTATCGGATTATCCGGTGCAATCTCCAGCATTTTCTGCCATTGTTCTATCGCCTTGTCGTATTCTTCCTTCTCAAAATATGCCAGCGCCTGCTGATGAAGTTGATTTAACCTGAGCTTTTGCTCCTCTTTTCTTTTATCTTCGGCTGTCTTTGCCTGTGCGATGCGCACTTGCTCTTCCAATTCCTGTCGGCTCTTCTGCTGCGCCAATTCCAGCAACTTTTCAGCCTCAGCAACCATCAAATCTTCCGGCATTGTATCTTTATATTTCACAACAAAATTAAATTCACGAATAGCCCGGGCATAATCGCCGGCTTGCAGATATTGCTTTCCCTCTTTCATTGATTCGGCAATTCGCTGCTGTCGCTCCATGTAAAGTTCTTCAGTCACTCTCTCGCGAATTTCTTGCAGCCGTTTTTCTTCTGCAATTTTTAATTTTTCCTCTTTTGATTTTCCAAAGTGCACAGAAAACGAGATGCGATGACTTGCCGATACTTCATTTTCCGCAAACTTACCATAAGAATAATCCAACTGAAACCGATTGAAAATTGCCCCGGCACCGAAAGAAAGTTGACTATTATTCATGCCAAAACGGAGCATGGCTCTGTTTTGAAAAACATATTCCGTGCCAACATGAAATTTCATGGGCACATTTTCCCCTTGCTCCAAATCGAGGAATACCGTTAACTGCGGTCCCCATTCTGTCATCAAAAATGGCTTTGCGACGCCAATTCTGAAATCGACCGGAATGATATCCGTTACTGTTCCCGCCTTCAGTCGCGGACCAATCAAATTCTGAATTATCATTCCGACACTTAATCCGCTGAGCAGCGAATGAGTAAATTCAGGACGATAAAGAACGCCAACATCTGCGCCAACCCCGGTCGCTGTATAACCAAGAATGTTCTGATGCTGCACTTTTAAATTGACTCCGACAGACATATTCCAGGGAATCTTTCTGCCGTAAGACATCAAAAACAGTTCTTCCGATGCTGTGCGAACGCCATTCTTCACATTTTGTTCATCAACATCATCAATGTCACCTAAACCATAACCAACAACTCCTATACCGAAAGTACCAATATTTATCGTGGGATGTACGTATCCCAGAAAATAGTAGTTTGTGCCGACAAGTAAATTTGTAAAAAACATCGATGCCTGTTGATATTGGATATGATCCAGTCCCGCCGGATTCCAGTAAATCGCCGATGCATCAAACGGCATGGCGACGTAGGCATTTCCCAGAGATAACGCTCTGGCGCCGACGCCGAGAGAAAAATTTGACTGTACTCCGGCTGATCCGTCTTGTGCCATTGTCGGCAAAACCAATCCGAAAGCCAATGTAAAAATGATGACTGAACTGAAAAAAATTATTTTACGAGTCATTTTTTATTCCCAACTTTATTTCACAACAGCTATTTTGTGAATGGCTTCCTTTCCATCCCCTGTGGAAATTCGCGCCACATAAACGCCATTTAAAACTCGTTTTCCGTTTCCGTTTCTTCCGTCCCAGGTGATATCTCCGTTGTGCAATCCCGCCTGCCCTTGTGGTTGCATTTCGGAATAACTCACTTTCCAGACCAATTCGCCGATCAACGTGTAAATCTGAATAGTGACTCTCGTGTTTTGCGGAAGAAAATACACGAATTTGGTTTCTGGTCTTGTCGCAGATCCGAAAGGATTCGGATAATTAGAAAATGACTTTTTCAAACTTGCATCAACCAAAACAGTGCTTTGTGACGCGATATTTAACACATCACCGGTTTCGCCGGCATCGGTTTGAATAATCGGCCGGATCCCTGAACCGGCAATATACATCGTTATTGCTCGCGTGGAGTCAATTGCCAAATGAAAATCTCCGACGGTAGTGTTACCTGCGATATCCGCCACGAAGTCAATAATATTTTCCTCCCCTGGTTTTAAAGAATCCGGATTGGAAAAATTAAGGGTAATTGGATTTCCTGACGGAATATTGTTCAAATTTACAAAAACGCGCTGGTGATTCAGTCCGTCCACCGCAGATAATCTTGTTAAAACGGAACTCGGGTTTTCTATGAGTTCATCAAACCTGTTTTTCAATTTTAGTTTAACGCCAGAAAGGATCACATTGTTTGATAATCCATCCCCGGATACGTCAAATTTTAGTCTCAACAAAGTCACATTCGTTCCGCCTCGCGCTTGCGTATTTGCCCCAGCTTGTGGCAAGACAGAAATCGTCACGCTTTTTTCTTCCGTCGAAATTGGTATTGCTACGACTTTCGCGGAAATTGCATCTAACGCGACTGGCTCATTAGTGTTTTCGTCATCAGGTGGCGCTGTAAGTTCAATCAAAATATTCGCCGGATCCTGTTTAGTCATCGGTGCACGAACTTTCCATTCAATGGATTGCTCCGCCTGTACTGTCTTTGTTCTGCTACCAAAAATTGTGTATTCTCGGTCTTGCGGCAAAGTGAGCGTCGCCGTGTAATTTCCGATCATTTGCGCCTCTCCGGAAGCCGTTAAATACACACCGATGGTAAATTCTTCTCCTGGAGAAACAATATTGTCCTGCGCGCTGGGAGGCGATAAAATTACTCCGTTAAGTTGAATTTCGGCCCGGTTCACAACATCTACTTCAATGCTGTCTGACGTCAAAGAAATAGGAACACCACTATTGCCGTCAGTTGTCTGAATGCTCAGCCAGATGGGTAGATTTTCTCCGCCTATTTCCGGCGCCCTGATGGTCCAACTTACCATTGCCTGTCCGCTTTGCGATTCCACCTGTTTCGGATTGGTCTCCGAAGTAGTGAATCCTTCGGGTAATTGTAATGTCACCGTCGGATTTGTCTGACAATTCTGCCAGTTCAGTTGGGCCTGAACGAGAAAATTTTGTCTTGTCGATAAAATTTGATCGACCGCTCCCGACGGAGAAGTTATTCGAAAATCCGTGATATTCACGTTTCCGCTGGCGACGGTTTCAACATAGAAATCAAGCCTGCTTTGTCCGTTCCACAACTCTGCCGATGAATTTGTATTTTCATCTAAAGGAACAGCTTCCATGAAAATTGTCACCGGCCTTTTGCCTGTTTCCACACTGGGTGCTTTCAGACGCCAAACAACAGGAGCGTCCACAGCAAAATTCTTTATTAATGACTCAGTCGTCGTGATACCTGTCGAGCCAAAATTTACGCGCAATGCTGCCGGTCCAACAGCTCGCGCTTGATTTGCATTTTTGCTTTTTACCATTACACTTAAATCAAACTCCTGCCCTGCAGAAAGCGTCGATTGAGTCTGCGAAGGCCAGGACACCCATACATCATCAAAAACTAAAATAGCGTGAGGTACAACAACAACGGCAAAACTGTCGCTGAAAGTCTCTGTGTTGCCGTCTGTCTTACCAACGATAATTGCTTTTATCCACTGTTGCTGGGTCATTGGTGCGTTGGGAGCGATGAGTTGCCACTGTGTTGCGTTGTTAGTTAGCCACTTTGTCGAATCTTCTCCGATGGAAAAACCAAAACCTGACGGCAGCGACAATGAAGCACGCACGCTATCCAGGTTTTCTGATACATTTAGTTTTAATTTCACAACAAAATTTTGTTCCGTGGATAATGTATCATCTATTGCGCCTGTCGGAGAAATAATCTGAAATTTTTCGACCTGAATGCTGGACGGAACTGTTTTTACAATCAAACTTTCAAAAGGATTTTGTACCTGTGCCGGCAACCGGGTGTTCAAATCTCTCGGAGGCTTGAATAGCACAATTCTAATTGTATCATTTTCTGATGCTTCCGGTGGAGGCTGAATTTCCCAACTTAACTCCTCTTCCACAATAAATCCGGTTGTGTCCACAGAGACGGTCGTTTCCCCCTTCACAATTCCATAGCCACCGGAAACATGAACGAATAATTTCCCGCTTTCATCGACTTCCGCAGAGCCACTATTGGAAACTTTTATTTTTAGGTGTCCATTCTGCCCCGCTGTGAAAACAGGCTCGTAGCTAACAACGTCTATTTTCATATTTGCCGGGTTGTGCACTTTCAGCAGAGCCGTGGAATCGGAAGCTGCACCAATGATTGCAGGTAACTGACTTTCGTGGGCTTTTGCAGAAACAATACTCGCCGTAAAAATCACTTGCTCGCTTACCTCATCCGCGGAAAACCGTAACGTGGCGGTGGAATCCCCTGCCGGCTCGATGAATTGTATCGTTTTTGTTTGATCCGCATAATCAGGGCTATCTGCAGAAATTTTCACCACAACGCTGTCCACTTGCTCTGCTCCACTATTGCGGATTTTAACACGCACAAAAAATTCTTGTGCTACATTCACATGACCTACGCCAAAAGCATCGACATTCGGACATACGGGTTCTGTAACATCAACATAAATATCCGCCGATGGTTTTACATAAATATTCGTCGAATCCAACAACGAAAAATCCGTCGATGTATTTTTATATTTTCCAAAAAGATTCACTCTTATCGCAGCCAATCCGCCTTTGAAGCCGGTTTTGGAAACGCCAAAAACAAAACGATCACTTTCCCCGCCATTCAACAACAGACCACCGCTATTTTCCATATTATCGGGTAAAACAATGGTATAATCATCCTGACTTTCGCCATCAATAAAAAACTGGATATCGGACATCTGGGGTTTATTGAAAACAATGCCAGCTTCTCCGCTATTAATCACATCAACGTAAAAATACCACATTGTGCGACTCAGAGCTTTAACAATGTCCTGTGAAACGTACACGCTTTCTACTTTCGCAATAGCTGGTAACTGTATTGTTGCCACAGTAGTCGAATCATCGCTTGGCAAAATAGTCGCCATTTCCTTTTCCAATGTATTTTCTGGAAGGATAGAATCAATTTTTGCTGTAAAAATTTCATCAAAAATTCTTTCTGAAAAAGCTCTAATATTAAAAAATACTGTATCAGATTTTCCCGACTGCAACGGCCCTGTTGTTTGATTCGGCAAAAGTATTGTTGATGTACTGTCACTGGATAGGGAAAGATAAATCTGTTGTGCTGCATCTCCCTCTATATTTTTCAAAATTACAGAAACCGGAAACTGCTGATCAGTATCTACAAAAGGCGCATTTATCGCTGCGTTTTCCACCGCTAAAATTTTGACAGCCGGCGGCAATTCAACAACGACTTGCGCAGTATCAATCGCCTCGACAAGACGATGGCTATTTATTTCATTTGCAAAAATATGAACAAAAACATTGCGCGCTCCGGCCCTGGTGCCCGTAGTATCGACAGAAAAAAGCAAACTGTCAGAATCATTACTTTGTAAAACAAAATTCGTTGCCCCGGCGAAATGAATGGGTACGGTTATACTATAGTTCGTATCATTACCAAAAGAAATGAACTCGCCCAATTTTGTCGAATCCATCGCAATATCTCCGCCGCCATTATTGGTAATTCCAACTGTGATCGTCCAGGGCTGTGTTTGCCCGACTGTTACTTCATCTTGGGACAAATGGATGAAATCAATCGAGATTTCAGCCTCTGACTGAACCGTGACGCCTGTCGCTGTTGATTTTACGATTTGGCCGCTGATTTTATCATTCAAATAGACCACACCTTCAACTGTTACAATTCCCAATGAAGTGCCGGTAGTATCCACTGTTATTGTTAAAGTATCCATTTCTCCGGCGCGCAAAGTGTCGTCGCTGCTGTGCAAAAACGCAGTTGGGCTGGCAACCCGATATTCATCGGAAATATCCTGGCCGCCCAGAGTAAAATTAACAGCGACACTGTCAAGCAGCAAATCAATTCCGCCGCGATTTTCCACAATCATTTGCAAGAACCAATCTTCTGTTTGACCTCTTGTTACAGTAAATTGGCTCGCCTTGAAATCAATAATTTCCACATCGGAAGCCTGGTGTACCCACCAGCCGTTAAATGCGGGTTCGAAAGATTGAAAATCGACATCCTCACCGGAATTCGCATCTGTTGCAGCAACTTCACCGGACAAAGCAACCGTATCGATGGTCGCATTTGCTCCGATGGCGACGGTATAGTTTAGCGTCGCTGCTGAATGTCCTTCAATTTGCTCCGAATTTGAAGGGAACGCAAATTGACCGTATTCATTTGTCACGTCAAAATTATTACCTACTGCCCAGAAAAACAAACTGTCCGTCTGAATCAAAGCAGTCGCGTCACCGGTGTTTCGCACCGTTGCGCTCACGGTTGTGCTTGTCCCCTGGATCACTGTATCCACGTAAGCAGAAATATTTTCCAAAATCAAATTCGGCTCTGTTTGCACCAAAAAATCTCCAACCACGCTCGCCGAATCATCTCGAACCGTCTCTCC
>NATN01000254.1 GCA_002085355.1 Candidatus Zhuqueibacterota bacterium 4484_87
CTTTGAAGGAGAAGGTCCCGGCGCAGGCAAGGAAGTTGTACTGGACCAGAATTGGTACCGCGGTTACGGCAGCAGCGTGACTTCACAATTTATTGAAGACGGAAGTTTTGTCAGATTACGTGAACTGGCTATTTCCTACACGTTGCGCAACAGATTTGTCCGCTATTTTGGACTGAGCGATATCAATATTCGTCTGAGCGGACGCAATCTCAAACTGTGGACCGATTATTCCGGCATTGACCCGGAAACGAACCTCAACTTAACCGGAGCCATGGGCATGGATTACTTCAACATGCCAAATACTAAATCCTATGTTCTGACACTGCGTTTCAATTACTAAAATTTTTAGGAGGCAAACTGATGATAAAAAAGACAAGTATCATACTTTTACTCCTGGCGACTCTCAGCCTGTGGGTAAATTGCGAAAAAAACCTGACAGGGCCAAAGCTTGACAACGATCCGAATCGTGCCAGCGATGTGCCCATGGAGAGCTTACTCTCTGCTATTGAAGTAAACTCCTTTTTGATCTACGAAAATTTTCCGGCATGGCTCGTTACGATATGGATGCAGCAGATGTCAGGAACTGCGATGACATTTGAAAATTATGGCAACTATCAAATTATGGAAGACGTTTTTGATGATCCATGGCACAAATTTTACGGAGGCGGCGGATTAGTTGACATCAGAAAACTGCGGGCAAAAGCAGTAGAGGAAGGGAATAAAAAAGTTGAAGGAATCGGAAAGGTGCTGGAAGCATTTTTAATGGGGACCGCTGCCAGCTTGTGGGGCGACATCCCCTATTCCGAAGTCGGTGTATCAGAAACACCGAAACTGGATAAACAATCCGAGGTTTATGCTGCTTTGCAACAGTTGCTGGATAGCGCCATTCAAGATTTACAAAGCGGAGAGGGATTTTTAAACTCATCCGTTGATCATTACTATGGCGCAGATGAAACCAAATGGATCGCACTGGCGCACTCATTGAAAGCTCGATTCTATTTGGAATGGGCTGAAGCTGATGCCGGGAAATATGCGCTTGCTATGTCCGAAGCGCAGCAGGGAATTGCCAGCATCGGCGATAATTTCAAATCCAAACATTCTGACGTGACAAATGAAGAAAATTGCTGGTACCAATTGGAAGATGGCAGAGCAGGATACGTTCGCGCGGGTAAATTCCTCATTGAATTGCTGAAAACCAGAAACGATCCCCGTTTGGAAATCTATTTTGGCAAAGATCAAAATGGCGATTATACCGGTTCCGACCCTGGCGAAGGAAACGCTAATGCCAGTTATCTTAATCCGGATACATACGGTTCAAAAAGCTGGTCTTCTGAATTTGTCACCTGGGAAGAGATGCAATTTATCATTGCCGAATGTCAATATGCCGGCGGTGACGAAAATGCCGCTTTAACGACATTAGACGGTGTATTAGCCGGCATCGAGGGCAAATTTAACATCACGCTTCCTCGATATTCAGGCACAGGTTTGACAGGGAATCAGGTACTTGAAGCGATCATGACGGAAAAATATATTGCCTTATTCACCAATCTGGTCGTCTGGAGCGACTGGAAAAGAACCGATCTCCCTGGTTTCACAGTCACCTATGCGGGTCAACCCATACCGAGACGTTTCATGTACCCGATGAATGAGAGAACAACAAATCCGAACATTCCGGATCCATCCTCTTTCGGAATTTACGTCCACAATGAGAATGATCCGAATTAAACGGATAGAATAAGTTAATTGACTTCTCTGATCAGCCCGGGCGGAACTTATAGATTGCAAAAATTATCACTTCCCATACACATTCTTTTTCCGCCCGGGCATTATTTTTTCTTTCGACAATTCCGCGACTGTAAAATTTTTTGTGTAAATAAAATTGATTCATTGATCAAATTCAGCTTAATTTTGCCTCCCAAAATGCCATCCAATGAAAATCCATCCATTAAATCCCTTGACTTTTAACCTAATGATTATTATTTTGAAAATCAAAAGTATCATAAATCAAAATATCCCACAGGGAGTTACGATGAAACAAAAATGGCGTGTATTGCTTTTTGTGCTCGTTTCCTTTATCCTCTTTTCTTGCTCATCAAAATCAACAAATGAAAATATTCAAGGATATCTGCTCATCATTGGCGGCGGCAAGAGGCCTGAGTCGGTGATGAAAAAATTCATCCACTTGGCGCATGGATTTGAAAACGGAAAAATTTTTATCCTGCCCATGGCGAGCGCGGATCCGGAAGGTACGGGAAAATATCAGGCAAAGCAACTGCGAGAATTAGGCGCAAAAAATGTGGATTTCCTCATTGTTTCCAAAGATGATGCAAATGCTGATTCGATGCTGCGAAAGTTGGATGGCGTGACCGGAATTTTCTTCTCCGGCGGCGTACAGACGCGACTCATGAATGCCATCGGCGGCACGGCTTTCGCGGAAAAATTGCACAAACTCTATCGCAGCGGCGCGGTTATCGGCGGAACCAGCGCCGGCGCCGCAGTGATGAGCAAAATCATGATTACCGGCGATGAGAAACGACCGGACAGAAATAAAAATCGAGCTTTCAGCCGAATTGAAGGCGACAATATTGTTACTGCCGAAGGTCTGGGATTTCTGGAAGACGTCATCATTGACCAACATTTTGTCCGGCGCAAACGCCACAATCGGCTTATTAGCCTGGTGCTGGGAAACCCGAAATTAGTAGGCATGGGAATCGATGAATCTACTGCATTGCTGGTTCGTTCCGGCCATCGGTTTGAAGTGCTCGGAGAAAACAGTGTCATCATTTACGATGCCAGAAATGCAGATATCGCGCCTTTTGATCCGACAAAGACTTACAATCTATGCGCCAGCAACATTACAATGCATGTTTTGACCCAAGGATACATTTTTGATCTGAATAAAAATAAGGTAATAGCTCCGCATGAATCAATCAGAAAATAATGGCATTAAAGTACCGCATACACTTGTGATTATCTTTTCAATCATTGTCATCATCGCGATTTTGACGTACATCATTCCCGGCGGCAAATATGACCGCCAGGAGAAAAACGGCAGAACCGAGGTGGTCAGCGATTCGTTTCGTTACACTGAAAATGTGCATCAGGGAATCAGCTCTATACTGCTAGCGCCTTTTCGCGGATTTGTCGATGCTGCGGCAATCATTGCCTTTGTCATTCTTGTAGGCGGTGCCTTTGGCGTGATTCAAAAAACCGGCGCCATTGACAGTATGATAAAATCAATTGCTTCAGCGCACTCACGTTCTTCTGCCTTGCGAGTGATGATGATTCCTCTGCTCATGACAGTATTTGCGCTCGCAGGTTCAATTTTTGGTATGAGCGAGGAAGTGATTCCGTTCATTCTCATCTTTATCCCGTTGGCACTTGCTCTCGGATATGATTCAATCGTGGGCACGGCAATTCCTTTTCTGGGCGCAGGAGCCGGATTTGCCGGAGCATTTATCAATCCTTTCACTATCGGTATTGCCCAGGGAATTGCAGAATTGCCTCCGATGTCCGGAATGTGGTATCGCATTTTTTCCTGGGTGATCATCACAACCACCGCGATCATTTTCGTTTCCCTGTATGCCAGAAAAGTCAAAAAGAATCCCCAAATCAGCCCAACCTTTGAAATTGATGAAGAAAAAAGAAAACATTTTTCTTCATCTGATCTCGAAAATCATTCCATGCACCGGCATCATGCATTAGTGCTGATCTTTTTTGGACTGGCGCTGGTTTTGCTTGTCGTCGGAGTGCTCAAATTTAAATGGTATATTCCGGAAATCGCTGCTTTATTTTTTGGCGCGGCTTTGGTCTGTGGAATCGCCGGAAATTTATCAGCAAATGAAATCGCCGAGAGTTTTGTTACTGGCACAAAAGACATGATGAGCGCCGTACTTGTCATTGCATTTGCGCGCGGCATACTCATTGTTGCCACCGATGGCCAGATTATCGATACCATCCTTTATTCCCTGTCCCAACAAATTACCCGCTTCCACCCTATTTTCGCAGGTCAGGCCATGTTTGTGGTGCAAACGCTGATCAATTTTTTCATACCTTCTGGCAGCGGCCAGGCTGCGCTGACCATGCCCATCATGGCGCCGTTGAGCGATTTGTTGGGCGTTACGCGACAGACAGCCGTGCTTGCTTTTCAATTCGGTGATGGCTTTATTGGTCTGCTGCTGCTCATTCCGCCGATTTTGATGAAGTGGGGGCCTTTTTGATAAAAAAATGTCACGTGGATTTTTTTATAACATGGGTAGATTGAAATGAAACGATTCCTTTGGCTTTTTATCATCTTTTTTCTTTCTCTTCTCTCAAATCTTCAGGCACAGGGATACATTTTAGCCGTCGGCGGCGGAAGAGAAGATTATGGCGATTGGTCGGACGCGCCGTATCGCTGGATGGTGGAAAAAGCAGAATTCGGAAAAATCATCAATATCGACGTTGATGCCACCAGCAACTGGTATCCGGCATATTTCATCCATTTCGGCGCTGCTGCGGAAAGTCGGGCCTTGCAAATTCCGGATAGAGAATCAGCGAACAGTGATGCTGTATATCAAGAGCTAAAAAGTGCGAAGGGAATTTTTATTGAAGGCGGAAACCAATGGGATTATGTGAGTGTTTGGAAGGGCACCAAAGTGCAACAGGCCATCCGTGAAATTTTTCAGCAAGGCGGCGTGATCGGTGGCACGAGCGCCGGATTAGCTGTTTTGGGAGATGTTGTTTTCGACGCCAAATATGGATCTGCGCTGCCGCAAAAGGCGGTTTACGACGCTTACATTCCCCAAATTCATTTCGAAAAAAATTTTCTCAATTTGCTGCCAAATATTCTCACTGACTCCCATTTTACCATGCGCGGCAGACTGGGCAGGCTCGTTCCCATGCTGGCGAGGCTCCACATTGAAAATCCGGAAATTGAATTTATCGGGCTCGGCATTGATGAAAACACTGCCATCTGCATCGATCCGGGCTTGAACGGAAAAGTTTTCGGTGAAGCGACCGTCACCGTCCTCTACAAAACAGGAAATTCGCAAATCAATTGCTCTCCCGGACATCTGCCCACTTTCACTGCCATTGGCTATGATCAGCTCATTGAGGGATGCGTTTACGATTTGAAAAATAAAAAATTGGTCGATCCTGGTCCCTATCTCAATCAAACCTCGAATCCGCCAACTTCACCAGAATTTCAAGAACTCACTCTTGACGGAAGCTCGGAATCAACAGCAGACGCAGGGAGCGTGGTCATCGAAAATCTTTTTTCACGAACCACTGCCGCCTTTTACGGTCAACTGACACAGCGAACAGGGCAAAACTATCTTCCCAATTCCATCATCATGCCAAGGCTATGGAGCGAGAGGGATTATTTTGAAAATCGCCTCGCTGGCGCGCAATGGGGCGTGTCTTCACACCCGCATTTCACAGCGATTCTGATTGACGAGTACAATCAAATTCAAATTGATCAAAATGGAATTTTGTCGACAAATTACATCGTCCACATTCTGGACGGCTATGGCATGACTTATTCTGGAATCAACTCCCGCGGCTGTCAGATTCCGGGAATCATTGGCGCCCGATTGCATTTTATGACGAAAAAAAATTC
>NATN01000043.1 GCA_002085355.1 Candidatus Zhuqueibacterota bacterium 4484_87
AGTTGTCCCCCTTTTGAAGATGGGAATCCAGGGTTACGAACTCCGTTATCGTATCGATAAAATCCGCCAAAACTGAATCTCCAATTCGTCCCCAGAGGGCCATTTAAATTAAAACCATAACGAGCCAATCCACTGGTGCCCATGGTTACTTTTGAAGTGACAGAAAGACGATTGCCGCCGGATTTAGAAATAAAATTAATCACGCCGCCAGGAGCATTGCTTCCAAACAGTGCTGAATTTCCTCCACGCACAGCCTCCATTCTTTCAATATTCTCATCCACTCGCACAAAAATATCAGCATTTACAAACGAAAGTGCCGGTGCATCAAAAACCGGCATCCCGTCTTCCATAAGCGCCACGTAGTAATAGGAACCATCAGCGGGCAATCCTCTGGCAAATAAATTTCCGCCGACTTCTCCGCCAGAACTCTCAACATAAAAACCAGGAATCACTCGCAACAAATCCGCTGTGCTGCGCGGTGCAATTTCATTAATCTGGTCCAAAGATTTAGTTGTAATAGCAACGCTCGATTCTCTTCGAGTCAAAGGATTGCGAGTCGCAGTAATGACAATCTCGTCCATCTGGATCACATCTTGCGTCAAGGAAAAGTTTTGATTAATAATTTCATTGGCGCGAACCTGCACATGCGCTGTTTGCAGACGATAACCAATGACCCTCGCATACAATGTATAATTTCCCGGTGGCACATTTTTTATCGTATATTCTCCGTTCAAATCTGCCGAAGCACCGAAAACAGTTCCTTCAATGATGATTTGCGCGTTAGGAATTCCATTGCCGCGTTTATCCGTTACTTTTCCTCGAATTTTTCCTTTGTGAAGTAACTGCTGAGGCGTGATAACAATTGTTTTTGCTCCTACTATTTCATAAGTTAAAGAATAACCGTTTAAGATTCTCTTTAAATCATCATATAGATTATTGGAAATTTTTATCATGTAGGGAAGTTTTTTACCTTCTACCAGGGCACCTTCATAAACGATGTTGATATCATAGGCTTTTTCAAGAATGCTTAGCGCTTCACGAAGAAAAATACCTTGCTGATTTGAGTTTTGAATTTCGGACAAATTGGAGGCCCAGGCAAGACCACAGCTCAAAATAAACATTATCAGTGCGAAATGCAATAATGCATAAAATATTCGCATGAAATATTCCTTAACTATATCCGCTAATTCTTATGCTACAAATATAAAGAAAAATACCACTTTGTCAAGTTAAAAATATCGGTTGTAACACGAAAACGCTTTCTTAAAATGAAACCCGTTCCGGTCTTTTATTATATTTTTTATGCTTTATTACGCAGTATAAAATCTACAAGCAAGCAACGACAATATAACCGGAATAACTAACCCATTCCAATCACAACTTTTTGTTAGTCACCTTCGCCATAGAATTAAATCAAAAAGCAAATAGATTAGGTACAAACAATTGCAAATTCAAAAAAAATAAAAATAGAATATGATGCTACATTTCTATCCTGAAATGTAGTGCAGCCTGGTTTTGTCGATGATTTAAAATGAGAAGAATGACAAAATCATATAGGAAACCAATAAAACTATTTGAAAATAACAGGACGTTTTTGCTGGCAATGCAAAAAAATAAAATAGCGATTTTAACGGTTTTGCATCCTTCTTTCAGTTTAGTAAATTTGCTTAAATGCTATCTAACCAAATGATATTTTGAAATTGACAATTGCTTTTTTCTACTTGACTCACAAAAAATATTTACTTATATTGAGAATGAAAAAATTTGACTGTTTGCGCACAAAATCGGAGGAAAATCAATTGAAACCGATTCATGTCATACTTTATACATTGCTCACACTCTTTCTTGTTTTCATTATTTTTGTATTTGTTATGTTTTTGCTTTTCAAAGGATTGTCAAAAACAAAACCCAGCGTAGCAAAAAATTCTACACTTGTCATCTCGCTGAGCGGCGACATCCCAGAATATGTCCCCATGTCTGATTTCCCCGTTGCTACGAAAAAGAACGTCAGCATGAAAGTCATTATGGATGACATTAAAAAAGCCAAAGTCGATGACAGAATTAAAGGAATTCTATTGCGGATTAATACCACCTTCATGGGTTGGGCTAAAATCGATGAGCTTCGAAACGAACTCAATGATTTCAAAAAATCCGGGAAATATGTAGTTGCCTATTTAGGGAGCTTCGTGGGCGAAAAAGAATATTATCTGTCATTAGCTGCGGACAGCATTTTTTCCGTGCCGAGCGGATTTCTGGAAATGAACGGGCTGGTAATCGAATCGATTCACTTGCCGGGAATGCTGGAAAAGATCGGCGTCACAGTGGACTATTTTGCCTTTGGCAAATATAAATCCCACTCCGGCGAAACATTTGGCAGAAAGAAACACACTCGGCCGGTACTGCAAATGCTCAATGATATTTTGGATTGGGAATACAAGCATCTGGTCAAGGGCATTGCCGACAGGTTGGGAAAATCAGAGCAGGAAATCAAAGCCACGATTGACCGCGGTTATTTTAATGCCGAAAAATTTCAAGAACTGGGTTGGATCGATGGTTTGCGCTATGAAGATCAAATCGAAGATATGCTGAAAAAATTGAATGGCATCAAGGCTGGTAAAAAACTGAAGAAAATATCAGCGCAGCGATACGGCGAAATCCCGTTGGTTTCATTAGGTCTCAACAAAGGGAAAAAACGCATCGCGCTCATTTATTCGCAGGGACTAATTCAGGAAGGCAAGGATAGTTTCAGCCCGTTGACCATGGGCACTACTGCCGGCACAGATCCGATAATTCAATCCATCCGTCGCGCCGTGCGCTCTCGTTCAGTAAAGGCGATCGTTTTTCGCGTGGATTCGCCCGGGGGCAGCGGGCTTGGCTGCGACCTGGTGTGGCGTGAAATTCTGAAAGCAAAGGAGAAAAAACCAGTCATCGTCTCCATGTCTGATTATGCTGCGTCCGGAGGATATTGGGTTTCCATGGGCGCCAGCGCTATTGTAGCGCAACCTTCCACGATGACCGGCTCCATCGGCATCTGGAGCGTTTTCCCCAATGTGAGTGGCTTATATAAAAAATTAGGCTTGAACGAAAGCAACGTGAAACGCGGCGCGCATGCCGACATGTTCATGGGTTTCAAACATTTAACTGATTATGAGAAAAAATTATACCGCGACAATCTCTATCAAAGTTACGTTAGTTTTGTGACCAAGGCTGCAGAATCGCGCGGGATGACTTTTGAGCAAATGGAGCCGCTCGCGCAAGGAAGGACCTGGATGGGTGAAAAAGCAAAAGAATTGGGACTCATCGACGAATTAGGTGGTCTGGACAAAGCTATTGAAATTGCCAGGGAAAAAGCAGGTATCGATTCTACTGAGAAAGTGAAAGTGGTAGTCTATTCTGTCAAAAAACCATGGTTTGAGAAAATTTTTCCGTCCGCGGTTCTGTCTTTTTTCCGTATTTCAAGAGACAAGCTCGATCTACAGAGAGTTTATCAATCTTTGCAGGAAATCAAACGTCCGTTGCTGTGGCCTCTGCTGCCGTATCAAATAATTTTGCACTAATTTTGACACTAAACAAAGAAAATAAATCATGGAATATTCAGAAAAAATCAAACAACTTTTTCAACTCGGCAACGTAGATGAATTGAACAGCACACATGTTTACGATGAGATTGGATTTGAAACTTCGGACATTCCGGAATTGATTCAATTGGGGACAGATACGTCGCTTTTGAACAGTTCTCCGAATGAAAAGAAAAATTGGGCGCCGGTTCATGCCTGGCACGTACTGGCAAAAATGAAAGCTACCGAAGCGATGGGGAAATTGGTGGAATTGTTCCACCGGCTGGAAGATAATCACCATGTCGATGAAGAACTACCCGAAATTTTCGCGCAATTCGGTACACCGGCATTACCATTATTGGAAAAATATGTCAAAAATGCTGATCATGGGACAGGAGCACGCGCAACCGCAGCGGCCTGCATCAAAGAGATTGGTAAATGGCACACGGAATTACGAAAAAGATGCGTGGACTTTTTAACCGCGCAGATAAAAAAATTTGAAGGAAATGATGCGGAATTTAACGGGTTTCTCATCTGGTATTTGACAGATTTGCAGGCAAAGGAATCTTTCTCAGTCATCAAGGAAGCATTCAAGCGTAATTGCGTGGACAAAACGCTTGTCGGCGATGTCAGTAACATCGAATACCAATTGAAATTAACAGACAAAGTGCCGCAAGTCCAGATTTTCGCAGAAGAATCGCTTGAAGATAATGATACAGATGAAAAGAATTTATAAAATTCACACAAAGCTACAGAACCATAGATATTCACTTAATTTACATGAAAAGAAAATGAGAATCTTGTGTTTTTGAAAAAATCATCTCTTTAACAACAACCATGGGAGATCTTTCAAATGAAAAAAACAATCGCACTGCTAACGGTTTTTACACTCATCGCAATCCCTCAACTTTTTGCCCAATTTGATGTCGGACTGAATTTTGCGGTTGTATCCCCTGAATCTGGTTTCAAAGAAAACGTGGATAGACTTGGCTTTGGTATATCAGGAAAATTTGCCGTTAAATTGGGTGAGTCGCCCTTTTACGCAGGGCTCACCGTAGGCGGTGCAAACTATGGCACAACGACATATCAGGATTATATAATCACTCCATTAGTACCTGTGGATGTAAAAACTACAAACAACATCCTTTTCGCCGATCTGCTGCTACAAGCAAAAACCAACCTTGGCTTTATCCAACCTTACGTAGAAGGTATGATCGGTTTCAATTATTTGTGGACAGAAACAAAAATTGAAGAATTGGAAGACTACGATGATGAAATCGCCAGTCATACCAATTTTGATGATTTTACTTCCAACTACGGCGTTGGGTTCGGCACATTAATTAAGTTGAAAAGCGGCATCGGTATGGATGATGAAAACAATGAGAAAAAAGGCACACTTTTCCTCGATTTGAAAGTGCGCTACATGTTCGGTGGTCAAGCTGAGTATCTCAAAGAAGGTTCCATCACCGTGGACGACAATAAAAAAGTCCACTACGATGTCCACAAATCCGAAACCGATTTCATTTCTTATCATGTCGGTATTCTTTTCACAATAGATTAAAACTTCAAATATTCACCCTTTTATTTTAAGGGAGATTTCGTTTGGAAAAGAAAGTATTTATCGCCCTCGCGGGAAATATTGGCTGCGGTAAAACAACTGCAGCCAAAATCATCAGCCAGAAATTAGGCTTTGAACTTTTTGATGAGCCGGTCATTGACAATCGTTTTCTAAAACTTTACTACGAGAATATGAATCGCTGGAGTTTCACGTTGCAGATGGAGTTTCTCATCCGCCGCGTGGAGCATCACGAACTCATTGATACTGTACCCAAATCGTGCGTGCAGGATCGTTCGCTGTACGAAGATCCGGAAATTTTCGCCAAATATCTACATGGTCTCGGGCACATGACCCATGATGAGTTAAATCTTTATTTTGAATATTTCGAACGGCTAAATAGCCGATTGATTAAACCGGATTTAATCATTTATCTGAAAGTTGATAATGCGAATGTCCTTCTCAAGCGCATTCGCAAACGCGGCAGAAAAGAGGAACAGGGAATAACCTCTGAATTTCTCGAAGGACTCAGCGGATATTATGTTACTTTTCCGCAAGTGTGCAAAAATAAGTACAAAGTCCCCGTACTGACTTTTAATGTCACCGAGACAGATATCCGAAAAAACGCCGGCAAAGAAGAATTTTTAGCAAAAGTAGAAAAGGCTCTCAAATAATTTCGCTTTTATTCCTGATATTGTTCTTTGAACAGCAATATTGACTTCCTGACATTTTTGCCAGGGTAAACTGAGGAGATTGGTAATGGCTACATCCGGAGTTGAACGAAACTCGGTTGCCGGAAAGCCCTATACCTTTCGGCAAAAATTTGGTCTCTTCTTGGGGATTCCCCTGTTCATTCTCATGCTGAAAATTCCTATTTCGGCTACACTGACACCTGCAGCGCAAAATACTTTAGCGGTAGCGACCTTAATGGCATTCTGGTGGATCACTGAAGCGCTGCCCATTCCGGCGACGTCGTTGATTCCCATTGTGGCATTTCCCTTGTTGGGCATTGCAAAAAGTTCTGAAATTGTTCGGTCTTATGCAGACAGCAATATTTTTCTGTTCATGGGCGGATTTTTCATTGCTATGTCCATGCAAAAATGGGGGCTGCACCGGCGCATTGCTCTGCACATCATTAAAATTATCGGCTTGGGGCCCAAGAAAATAATTTTAGGCTTTATGGTCGCCACAGCGTTTCTCTCCATGTGGATTTCCAACACCGCCACAACCATGATGATGTTCCCCATCGCGCTGGCTGTAATTTTGCAAGTTTCGAATTTCAAAGATGAGAAAAATAATTTTCTCCCGGATTCAATTACTCAACCGTTTCAATTAGCGCTGATGCTCGGAATCGCCTATGCAGCGAGTATCGGTGGAATCGGCACAATCATTGGCACGCCTCCTAATATTGTTTTTGCCGCTCAGGTGAAATCCCTTTTCCCAAACGCACCGGAAATCGGTTTTTTGCAATGGATGATGGTTGGCGTCCCGCTGGTACTTATTTTCCTGCCCATTAGTTGGTTGCTATTGACTTTTATTCTGCAACCAATTCGCATCAAAAAATTCCCCGCAGGCAAAGAAGTCATTGACGAGCAACTTGAAAAATTGGGGACAATTTCCAGAGGCGAAAAGCTCGTGGCAATCATTTTCGTCTTCACGGCGCTGGCGTGGATTTTCCGCAAAAATATTGAAATCGGACAATTCGTCATTCCGGGCTGGTCTAATTTGATGGGTATCGCAAAATATGTGAATGATGCTACTGTGGCAATTTTTTCCTCCCTGCTGCTGTTTTTCATTCCGGAAAATATTGAAAAAAAATCTTTTCTGCTCGACTGGGAATGGGCAATAAAAATTCCTTGGGGAATTTTGCTGCTCTTTGGCGGTGGAATTGCGCTGGCGTCAGGTTTCAAATCCACGGGATTAGCCGCCTGGGTCGGTCAGCAATTGAATGCATTTTCGGGCATACCTTTGATTTTTCTCATCATGCTCACTTGCATTATGCTCACATTTTTGACTGAAATCACTTCAAATACAGCAACATCGACAATCTTTATGCCCATCCTGGCAGCGACGACGCTGGCAATCGGCTTGCATCCCTTTTTACTGATGATACCGGCAACTATTTCCGCTTCCTGCGCTTTCATGCTTCCGGTCGCCACGCCGCCAAATGCCATCGTATTTGGCTCCGGCTATCTGACAATTCCGCAGATGGCAAAAAACGGGCTTTTGATGAATTTAATCGGAGTCTTAATTGTCACTGCCGTAACCTATTTAATTGCAATTCCAGCGTTTGGGATTATTTTGGGACAAATGCCAACGTGGGTACACTAAAAATTTCATAAGCGTACTTAACACCTCCGAGGTGGAGTACACTTTTTACCAGGCAACGAAATCGCTTGCTTTTTTCGAAAATTTTTGTTATATCCAGAGTGCCAAAATGATTTGAATTGAGAATTTTGAGGAGGTATTGTATGACAAGTAAGGATTTTATTGAGACTGAAGACAAGTACGGAGCGCACAACTACAAGCCACTGGATGTAGTGATCACGCGCGGAAAAGGCGTCTGGTTGGAAGATGTTGACGGAAACAAATATATGGATTTTTTGGCTGCCTACTCTGCGGTGAATCAGGGGCATTGTCATCCGCGATTGGTGGAAGTGATGAAAGAGCAAGCGGAAAAATTAACTCTGACCTCGCGTGCGTTCCGCAATGATCAATGGCCTTTGCTGGCAAAAGAGTTGTGTGAATTGACAGGCTACGATATGGTTTTACCGATGAATTCCGGCGCCGAAGCTGTGGAAACCGCGCTCAAAGCAGTCCGCAAATGGGGCTATCAGGTAAAAGGGGTTGAAAAAGACAAAGCTGAAATTATCGCCTGCGACGGCAATTTTCACGGCAGAACAATTACGATTGTCACTTTCTCTCCGGAAGAACAGTACAAAGATGGATTTGGTCCTCTCACTCCGGGATTCAAACTCATTCCCTACGGCGACGCCGATGCGCTGGAAAAAGCAATTACGCCGAACACTGTGGCTTTTTTAGTGGAACCCATTCAAGGGGAAGGCGGAGTTGTCGTTCCGCCCGAAGGATACTTGAGAAAAGCAAAAGAAATTTGTGAGAAAAACAATGTGCTTTTTGTCGCTGACGAAATTCAGAGCGGGCTTGGTCGCACGGGGAAACTTTTTGCCTGCGATCACGAAGGCGTCAAACCGGATGTGATCACGATCGGCAAAGCGCTTTCCGGAGGATTTTATCCCGTTTCTGCCATGTTGGCAAATAAAGAAGTCATGTCAGTTTTTGCGCCGGGAGATCACGGCTCGACTTACGGCGGTAATCCATTGGGCAGCGCCATTGCTCGTGAGGCATTGAAAATTATCGTCGAAGAAAAATTGCCGGAACGCGCTGCAGAATTGGGCGAGTACGTCATGTCGCGATTAAATAAAATTAAAAGCCCCCACGTTGATTTTTATCGCGGAAAAGGCCTCTGGATCGGTATTGTCTTGAAGGATGAAGCCGGCGGCGCCCGTCGTTTCTGCGAAGCACTGATGAAAAAAGGCGTGCTGGCAAAAGAAACGCACTGGAACATCATCCGTCTGGCTCCGCCGCTGGTCATTAGCAAAGAAGAAATAGACTGGGCGCTGGAGCGAATCGAGGAAGTTTTGACAATGGAATAAATCTCTTTTTTGAGAGAAAAAGCCTCTCAGGTAGATTTTTGCCTTGAGAGGCTTTTTTTATTTGAAGGTTTATTTTTTATGGAACGCGGATTCCACGGATTTTCACAGATCAATATCATTACAGTTAACTCTGAAAGAGGAAATTCCTCTTCTCGCTCCAATTTTTATTTTGTCCAACCTCATTCCATGTTCCAACCAACTTGCTATTGACACGACGAACCGATACTTCAAAAAAATTCTGTATAAAGTTTATAAAAAGGAATAAATTTGACTTTGGTCCCACTGATACGAATTTCATTCTCATAATTCAGGTTAACAACATACCCTTTTTCCGGTTTGTACGCATTGATAAAATTTCTGTATGAGCGGCTGACCCGATCTGTTTTTAGCTGAGAAAATTTTACTTCAATCGGTATAATCTGCTCTCCTGTATCAATGACAAAATCAACCTCCGCCTTATCCGTAGTCCGCCAATAGTGAACCGTATAATTCTGCCTGGAGAAAACTTCTTTCAAGATTAGAAAAATTAAATTTTGAAATATATATCCGGTACTTCTGATAGCTGCCTCATTGCCAAATTGGTTCAAAGCGAAATTCATCAGTCCGAGATCATTGAAATATATCGTAGGAGATTTTGTAATTTCTTTTCTTTTATTTTTAAAAAATGGGTGAACTGTTTTGATGATAAACGTATTTTCAGCATACCAGAGATACTTTTTAAGAGTGGGCACCGAAATTCCAACATCAGTTGCCAAAGAGCTGTAATTGACAATTGAACCACTGGAATGAGCCAATAGCCGGATCAGTTTCATAAAAATATCAGGCCGATCAACTTTCAACAAGTACACAATATCTTTTTTTACATAGCTGTCAAAAATTTCGTTAATGATTGAAATTTTCTCCTGTTTTATCGGCTCGGTAACAATGCGGGGATAGCCGCCAAAAGCAAGATATTCATTGAGGATTAAATCTATCCGCTCTTTTTCCAGCTCAAAAAAAGAAGCTATTTTACCCTCGTATTTATAACCAGTTTTATGATGCAAGAATTCCATGAAAGTTATCGTTGGTAATTCAAAAATGCGTTTCCTGCCGGTCAGGGATTCGTGAATTTTCTCTTTCAGCTCCATACTCCCTGAACCTGACACAATAAACTTATAGCCCTGGCTTTGGTCAAATAGCCCTTTCAAAAATAGCCCGGCATTTTCCTTCCGCTGAATTTCATCAATAAAAATATAGCCACGATTTTCTCCCAGTTCTAATTCTATTTTCTGCATCAATTTTTGCTGGGATTCAAAATAATAAAAATCTGATTCAAAATCCAGATTAAAATAGAGCGTCTTTTTATTTTGTCCATCCAGAATATTCTTGACTTCATGCATCAACGTGGTTTTACCCACCTGTCTGGCACCAGTGATGAGAGTAATTTCCGGCGCAGAAAGATGAATCAGAATATCGGGAAGGATTTTTCGCTTAATCAATCCCATTTTTAATACGATAATTTGATAATTAATGTTTTAGAATTATCGGGTTAATTTATATATTGTTTGATAATTTAACGACTCTTGTTTGAAAAAGTTTCTTTTAAAAACCTGACGTAATAATAAACTTTAGAAAGATACAATTTTTGTAATCTAATGCAATGACCCTTTCGGACATTCTGAAATACAAATTTGCTTTGACAGTAATTCATCCATCTTTCATCGACAATAATCAATGTCTATCCATTTCCAATAATAAAAAAACAGTTGATATTTTCCCAAAAGTTCATTAAAATAAAAACAACAAATTGAATTCAAATTACCCGTGGGAGGCGCAATGAAATATTCTGGTTTAATTTTATTGGTTCATTTTTGTTTCTTTTCCATTCTCATCGGTGCAAATTTCCAATATGCCGGGAATGTGACAAAAACGAGCATCGATAAAAATGTTGTGCAAGTACAATTAGAAAACGGGACGGCAGAAATTCAACTCATCACCGATGAAATCGTTCGCATTCGATTTTATCCCGCGGCGTCAATTCCCGAAGAATTTTCTTACGCTGTTTTACCCCTGAAAATCGATGTGAAAATAACTCAAATCAGCGATACAGAAAAGAATCTAGAAATTTCCACGCCAAAAATTCTCATCAAAGTCAAAAAAAATCCGCTGCGCATCGGTTTTTACGACCATCAAGGGACTCTCATTTCCAGAGATCATGACAGTTTCGGCATGGGCTGGAATGGCACAAAGATCTATTGCTGGAAAGAGTTGCACGATGACGAACCTTTTTACGGACTGGGCGAAAAGACGCGCGGCTTGAATAAACGAGGAAATGCCTTTACCATGTGGAATTCCGACATTCCCGCTTATTCCACAACGCAGGACCCGTTGTATCAGTCGCATCCTTTCTTTCTGAGCATTCATAACGGAATAAGTTTCGCCTATTTTCTGGACAACAGCTATCGAACTTTTTTCAATTTTGGCGCCGGAAACAATCAGTTCTACTACTTCGGCGCTGATGATGGCGTGCTCGATTACTATTTTATCTACGGTGAGGATCCCAAAGCTGTGCTGGAAAATTACGGTAGGCTCGTGGGAACCATGCCCCTGCCGCCGAAATGGGGGCTCGGGTATCAGCAGTGCCGCTGGAGTTATTATCCCGACACAGAAGTGCTGTCATTGGCGAAAAAATTTCGCGACAAACAAATTCCCTGCGATGTGATTTATCTGGACATTCACTACATGGACGGCTATCGGGTTTTCACCTGGCATCCGGAGAGATTTTCGCAGCCGAAATCTACCGTGAGCCAGCTTTCCGAAATGGGATTCAAAACCGCAGTCATCATCGACCCGGGCATTAAAGTTGATCCGGATTATTGGGTCTATCAGCAAGGCATTTCCGGCGACTATTTTTGCCGCTACCAAGACGGAACGTTCTATCAGG
>NATN01000255.1 GCA_002085355.1 Candidatus Zhuqueibacterota bacterium 4484_87
GAACACTACGCCGCTTGCCGGACACGGAAGCACCATAGTCCCTCAGATAACAAAAGAACAAGCGATAGTTATATCAGAAATGACAAAAGCTTTTGTAAATATTGAATATAAATCACGAACAAATTCACCATAGACTTTAATAAAATGAGTTTTGTACGGGGTCGGACCGTGGTAAAACATTTAATATTAAAAGAATTGTTTTTTTTCAGGACCAAAAAAAAGCGATATAGGATTGAAAAGCGTATGTTCAGGTATTGAATACTGACCATGACAACAAAAAAGTTGTGGTTCAGGCGGGTCGCAAATCGTAAAAGAAAATATGGGGTTAATTGGAGTCGGACCGACCCAATTTCCCAGCTCAATTTCCCCCAATTTCCCCAAAATTGGAAAGAACAAAATGGCAGTTAAAAAAAAATGGAAAATGAGCAAAAATCCTTTGTATAGGGGTGATGGGAAGGACTCTGTCTGTGTTCCTAATCCGAAAGCAGACGATTCTATTGTCCGCCACATAATGTATTTTGAAGGACCAGGGCGAGAGACACCTTATCTGTCAACGTCAGAAGAGTATGAGCTTGCAGAAGAATTTTCAAATGGTTCAGTTTGGGAAACCTTTGTAAAAATAGCCAAAAAAGAATCAGTTCAGCATATAAATCGTACAGAACTGTTATCACTGATGAAAGGAAACGGGAAAGGGAAAGCAAAATGGCCGAATGCGTTTGAAGTGATGCAAGCCAGACGCTATGTGGAACAATGGGGCGAACATTTACTTGATTTTCGGAATGTTGACGATCCATCTACAGTAACAAAAAAAAATTTTCAAAATCATGAAACCTCATTCCTGTCAGAATTGCTGGTTCAACGGCCTTCAATATGGGGCGCTTGGTTTGGCTGTCGGTTATTGTGCTATGCATAAGAAAATATTAAACTTTCCAGATGGAACTGCATGCGGATCACACCTTCGCAAAGATCTGACTCTTGGCAGAGCATCAGAGGTATCGGAGATACATAAAAAAAAATATCCTGTCGAACTTATATGTCGAATAAATGATGGAAAACACTACGATAGAGATGTATCGGATGATCAAAAGGATATGGAACTGCTGAAAAGGGATCCTGTGGCAGACACAGTGACAGACTATGGTGAACTGGGCTCAACTATAGAATCACTGGCACAGTTAAAGGCCATGCCGGGAGTTCGGGCAGAGCTGGCAATGCTCAGTTTAGGCAGAGGATATACTAACAATTGCGTGTTGAATAATGGAAAGTGGACCAGTGGGGTACACCTGTATTGGTGGAGTCGAAGGAGACTGTCTCATATACCAGAGGTTCAGGTCACTGATTTGCGGAGTGTCGGAGCAACACAGTTATCGCAGGCAGCGCTGTCTCTGAATACCTTTAATCTGAATAACTTGGCTAAATGGATAAAGTCCGAAGCAATCCCCCAACTTGATGCTCAGTTGTCAAAAAATCGCTATGTTGAGTTAGCGAACCAGTTGCATTCGGAAAGAACGGGCGCAGAGGCCCAACAAAACGCTGCACTTGACGGGGATTCCGCTGGCGATTCATCCCCGCCAGAGAGCTAATCGTCAGTGCGCCAAGCAAAGCTTGGTGCTTCTTACGGGGTGCAAGTCCCTGGCAGGCAAGGTCTGGCCAGCCACCTGTACCGAGTGTTGCGTGATCGGGAAGGACAGACACACCGTCAACGACCCACACGAAGCGCCGATAGGGAATCATACAGGCCGCAGGGGGAACGGGGGTTATTGGGGGGCTTGGGGCTGGCAACAGCCCCCGGCTATCCGACTTTTAATTATGCAAGAAAATTAGGGGGTAAAATGAGTTTTCCAGTTTTAGTAGAATCCGAAAAGGGACGGTTTGTCGCATCACTGGTGGGGATTCCAAATGTCCGGGCTGCGGAACCGACACGTTCTCAGGCAATATTGTCTCTGAAAGCGAAAATCAATCAGAATGCTGAAACCGGAAAGTTACTTTTTTTAAAACCCGATGCGCCCGGTATTTCAACTCTTGCGGGAAAATACAAATCAGACCCGACGCTGCGTGACATATGCGAGGAAGCTTATAAAAAGCGTGACGAGGAGTATGGTTAATGTTCGCTTTTGACACAAACATACTGACCGGGATTTTAATGGTACTGAATCCGCATGTTCCAATTCATCATCTTGGGGTATACCTAAAAAAAGACGTGTGATGTTTTCAAATTGTTCACCACCAACACCGGGAGTGTCATAAATCACCAAATCGCTTGAAAATTCTATGCGATTTACAAGATGTGTTGTGTCCGCTGTTCGTTTTACTTCGGTTACAGGTTTGCCAAAGAGAGCATTGATTAAACTTGATTTTCCTGCGCTTGTCATGCCTACAAGAGCAATGCAAGGAGGTGTACTCATATATATTCGGTGAAGAAGCAACGGCTACATGTTTGTTGTCTTCCAAAGAATCGTCCTCCCCCGTATTGACGATTTTATTTCCTGCCAAATTTTTCGTCCTGTTTCCAGAACATCTTCCGCAGTAGCAAAATCAATAACATGTTTAATAGCTTCGAGCGCTCTTTCAAATTTTGATTTTTTATTGCTGTCTGACATATATTTACTTACCTTTTTACCTTCTTTAAACTAACGACCAAGTTCAGCGGCGGGCGGTTTTCCCGATCTGCTTCGTTACCGACTCGGCAGCCCGTCCGCTGCAACGCCGGGTTATTTTTTGCTGAAACCGGGATATTTCACAGCCCGCTGTTCGGAATATTCTCAATTTTGCCAGAAATCGGAACGCTTTGCAATCCATTATTCCAACAGTTTATTTTTGTTAAATCGAAGTGCTTCATTTCAAAAAAACATTAATAATCATAATCTTCATTTGAATCAGTCATGTCCTCTCCATCAACTATATCCTCATCAGCAGAAGTTTCTATATGATAATCAATAGTTAAATTTTTATAGGGTTTTATAGCTTCCTTTAAATCGGCTTCTAACATGTTCTTGAATTTCCTTTCTGTTTTACTTATTTCAGTCGTAAAGCCTGATGTCACTGTAAATTCCAATGTTGCTCCATTTATAGATTTGTCAAATTCCAATTTATTAAAAGCGAGAAGCTGTGACTCTACTTGTGGAAAATTTAATTGCATCTCTATTGCTTCTCTAATATTGTCAGCATTCTCTTTTGTTTCTATTGGATAAATGCTTAAATCAACTATTGTGTGCATAATAAATTCACCCTTTTTGCATGTAATTTCATACAAATTGTTAAAAAAATAACGCTTCAATTCAGCGGCGGGCGGGGTTTAAACTATGTGTTTCATTACCGATGCGCCCCGCCCGTCCGCTGCAATTTAGGGTTATATTTTCTTTTACGATTTGCGACCTGCCCGAACCGCAACTTTTCTATATCGCTCTTTTTGACTCCAAAAAGGGCGATATAGGCCCTGTTTTAAGCTAAAATAAACCCCGTACCCACCCCGCAGTTTGTTGGCGCTATTAGCTTAGAATGTTTAGGTAAAGCCACTACGAATCCCACTCTGGCTGCGGTCTGGTACAGCAACTTGGAAATTCGTCCCCCCTTTGTCATTCTAAGAGAGGGGGGTGACGAATTTACAAGTTGTGGTACTAGTCGATCTGTCGCACGAGTGTGTATTCCCTCTTATCGGAAACCAAGTGTCCAGACCAGACCCCTCTCTTCTTAGCATCGTCTGAGTCTTCGCTCTCGTAGATTGCGACAATCGAAACGGTCCTAGATCTTCCGGCGTCAGGTGGGAGTATGTTTTTCCAGATGTCTGGATTAAACGTAACATCGATAACCAGTTTGTCTCTTGGATCGACAGATACGAAATCGGGAAAGTTCTTCTCCCAGTCTTTTTCTTTCTTCTTTGCAATCCACATGATACCTTTCTCGTCGGTGAACTGGAACCTCAAATTAAAATAGCCCCAGGAACACCACTCCCGCCACAGATTGACTCGGTGCTCCGATAAGTTCTCGATGATTACGTTAAAACGGGTCGCTTGACGACCCACTTGAATTGTTCTTTGGCCGTTGTGAATCGGCACTGCAATCGTGAGGGACAAGTCTGCCCGCTCCCCCTCTGCGGTATATGCCGAGACGAGTATCAGAAGCAGACCGAGCGGCACCACCAACCACTGCCTACCCATTTTGTACGATGTCTTATGTGTCATATGGAATCTCCTTAAGGTTCGGATTGATGTGTGACTGGCGACACTTCTCTAAGTGTACCGGTACGAAGGATACAACCTCTTCAATGTGGCTCCGTGATTCCGCATTTCGTCGGTCGTCGGTCGTCGAATCGCCGCAACACGGACTTCACCTGACGCCTTCCGATCGTAGCCCCAGTAGATTGCGACGAGATGATGCACATGCATCCCGGTGACCTCGGTCAACGCAAGGACGAACTGGGTCCATCGCCGACCCGTCGCCGGAGCCCGAGTCCCCGGTCCGTCGTGGAAGTCGGAGCCTCCCCTACCCCTGAATTCCGCGTCGGTAAAATAGAACGGCTTGCGGTCATCCGCTTTACATCCGCAGAGTGGATCGCCAGGCGCTGGGAACTTGTGGATCGACGGGTCGCCGAATCCGAACGGATCGACACGGGTCGCTCCGCAGGCACGACTCCACGCGTTGTTCGCAGTCACCGTCTGTACCCACCGAAGCGATTTCCCCGCTTCGGTGGGTATGTTGTGGGTCACCTGAATATCGACGCCTCTGGCGTGGATAGCGTATTTCGTGACCTGGATCTTCTTGTTTTGGTGTCGCTTGCCAAGTATTTTAAATTCTCGCATTGCTACCTCCGGATATTTGGTTTCATTGCGCCAACATTGAGTTGAGCGGCAGCCGTTGGCGCACAGCTTCCCGCCAAACGGACACTTTCCGAATCCTCTGACGCGGGCTGTCCGCTCCAACGCTGGTTATATTAAGCCACCCCCTATGGGGAAAAGCGGCCTCTCCCCCTGCCGAAGGCTTAATATAACCATGGATTATAAGGAAAAAGCATCTGCATATATATGCTTCTTCCCCATATCCCCCTCTGACACCGGATTATAAGGAAAAAGCATCTGCATGCCTTTTCCCCATATCCCCCTCTGACACCGGATTATAAGGAAAAAGCATCTGTATATAGATGCCTTTCCCCCATATCCCCCTCTGACACCGGATTATAGAGCATACGCATAAACTTTAATTTTATATCTAATTCAGGATGATACAATAAAAAAATGTTGATATTTTTTGTAAAACTTGTTATCATTGCTGTTGTCT
>NATN01000044.1 GCA_002085355.1 Candidatus Zhuqueibacterota bacterium 4484_87
AAAAATTTTTGGCTTTTGCAAGACCTATTTTGGCGAAGCGACCTTTGAGAGCTTTTTTCTTAATTTTGCAAATGGTACGAAAATATCAGGAGCTGAAAGCAGGAAATAAAAGACGCAACCATTGGTGCCCAGGATATCCATTAAATTAGACCCTATTCAGTACAAAATATAAACCTAAACTGATAAAAAAGGCGATATAGCCAAATGTCAGAAATTTAGCGGTAAAAGATAGCTGTTTATTTGTGCTGTTGTTTGCGATGTACAATTTGTACGCGATCAAATTTGCCAATGATCCCAAAATACTGCCGAAACCGCCCGCATTTGTTCCCCAGAGCAGGGCTTTCCAGTATATCGTGAATTTTGCAAATAGCAATGCTGCCGGAACATTACTCATAATTTGACTGGCGAGAGCTGAAAACAGGAATATATGCCCCGCATGTCGGATATCGGAGCCCAAGATAATTTTTAAATTTTCGGCGACTCCGAAAAAGAAGAAGAAAACGAACAAGAGCGCATAGTCGATGCGGAGACTTTTTCGGTCAAATAAAAGCGCGTAAAGAATGATGACGATTCCGGCTGATACCGGTAACAGCCGCAGCACTGTCAGGAGAGCAATGATTAGAAGTATGCCATAAATATAAGAGGATTTTTCTATTGTTGCTGTCTTTGAAGATGACTGATTTGAATTGTTCGTTTTGATAAAAGACGATGAGATGACAAGCAATACAAAAAAGATGAAGGAAAACGGTGCGATGGCGGCGATAAACTCGGCCGGCGTTAAGCCGAAAAACCAGTAGATAAAAAGATTTTGCGGATTCCCAAAAGGCGTAAGCGCAGAACCAGCGTTGGCAGCTAATGCCTCAAGAATGACAAGAACGTCCATACGTTTTATTTTGATCGCCAGAGTCAAAGGGACAATAACGATAAGAGCGGCATCATTTGTTATCAGCATTGAGAGAAAGAATGTGGCTACCACAAGTTTTAGCGGTGCGGCTTTTCCTCGTTCGATATTTTGGGAGATTCTTAAAATGAGCCCGCTGTTCTCAAGGCCTTTCACTGTGACGAAAAGGGAGAATAGAATAAAGAGAACCTCCAATTCCTGGATTGAATAGTGCGGCAGATTGCCAGTGTAAATTGATGTCAGCACAAAGCCAAGAGCGGATGCAATGAGTAGCCATTCTTTCAAAATAAAATCAAAAAATAAGTATCGAAATTTATTCATAAGCAATCGCATGTTGTTAGTAATAATTTTGCATCTTATCAACTATTGTCCGGTTTCCTTCGGGCTGGCAAAATTTTTCGCCTTCGCCAGCCCGATAAGTTGTTTGTGGTTAGTGTCCATAAAAGGTCATTTCCTGATTAGCTGCAAAATCCTGAACTACATGGACACCGTCGTAGTAAATTTTCAGGTGAGCGATTATCCGGTTGTTGTATGCCAGAGGAAACGACCAGCAAGCTTCCGGTTCCATGAATTCCGCTGCCGGCAGGATTTTGAGATTTTTCAAAATACCTGTCAGGTTATTTTTGATAGCTTTCAGATCTACTGCATTCTGAAAAATATGCGGATTTACGCCTAACGGTAATAAAGTACCGTTTTGCGGATTGAAATGCAGGACAGCCACTGCTACGTTTTGGTACAACAATCCGGCCTTAACTTCAGCTTCTCCTCCGGGAGCGCGCATGATCCAGACTTTCCCCGGCGCCAAAAGCTTGCATGCTGCCAGCGCTGTTTGTTCGGCTTGATTGATATTTGCCAGCAGCGTTTGTGCAGGAATTGTCTGTGTCACGGGAATGCCCGTTGCCGGCGGCGGGACATTGCCCGCAACCATTTGTGGCGGAGGGGCTACAATTGGAGCAGGAGCGGTTTGCTGCATCAGAAGCGGCGGTGCAGTTTGAGATTGCGCCCAGGTTGGTGCCGGACTAAATCCCAGCCACAGAATCACTGCTAATACTACTACGAACGCATTGGTAAATTTTGCCATGGTATAAACTCCTTTCGTTAATGAGAATCATCACGTATTTTGACTTCAAGTTTTTCCATTCTTTCTTCAAGAATTTGCAGCCGATGATTTATTGCATTTATGGTATCTACGAGATAACGGTCTTTTGGCTTTTCTGATTCCCGATTGTTTCTTAAAAGAATGAATCCGATCCAGATCAAGGCTCCGAGGAGCAGCCATCCCAGTCCCGAGCCCAAAAATGCAGGAAAAAGTGGCGGAGGAGGACCGGGCGCGCACGAAAGGAAAAGTAAAAGTGTATTTAACAAAATCATTTTTATGCCGAGACGAAGTTTCAGATGTTTTTTGAATAAATTGTCCATGAAATCACTCCTCTTTTGTCGTGCTGTAATATAAGCATAAAAGATTAAGAAGTCTCAAAGGAAAGGTTAAGAAAAGATTAAGATTGAAGTGAAGAGACAATTGGTTGAGAAAAATGGAATGAGGTGTGCCTTATTCCAGAGGCAAAGTGAAGATAACTGTGGTGCCTTTGCCGGGCTCGCTTTGGACTGAAATGCTGCCGTCGTGCGCTTCGATCATTGATTTGGCCAGTGTGAGTCCCAAACCAGCGCCTTTTTCGCGTTTAGAGACGGATGCTTTCCCCTGGAAAAATGGCTCAAATATGTGCTGTAAAGTTTTTTCGTCCATGCCTTCTCCCTGATCCGCGATCCGGACTTCCACGGCTTGTGGAAGTAATTTCCAGATCAAAGTAATAGTGCTACCCGCAGGTGAATGGCGTACGGCATTGGTGAAAAGATTGAGAAGAATTTGTTTGAGCATGTCTTCATCAGCCACCACTGTGATAAAAGGCCCTTGGCTTAATTTAATTTGCCTTCCCTCTGACAATAATTTTGCCTGCTGAACAAAATCAGCGAAAAAGTCCGGTAGTGCAATGCGCGTTTTGCGGAGATGAATGCTTCCTTCCAGACGTGAAAGTCCTAATAACTGGTCGCACAGTCGAATGAGGCGGGTTACTTCCTGATACATGCCTTTGGACAATCTCGCGACTGCTGCCGGATCATCCTGTGCGCCGCGAAGCAATACTTCCAATGAACCTTGCAAGCCGGTGAGGGGAGTGAGCAGTTCGTGGGCGGCATTGGCAACAAATCGTTGTTGTGCGGCAAAGGTAGCTTCCAGGCGATCGATCATTTGATTGAAGGATTTTGCTAATTGACCGATCTCATCCCTTTGGTTTTTAGCAGAGGCTCTTTTGCTAAAATCGCCTTTGGCAATTTGGCGACAGGAAACAGCCAATTTTCGCAGATCAGTCAAACTGGATCCTGTCAGCCAGAATCCAAGGCCGCTGCCCAGAATAAGAATAACTCCCACTACAGCGATGAGCATCAAACCGTGATGGAAAAGCATCTGGTCGATGTCGGACAGAGACGTGGAAAGTTGCACCACTCCCAACACATGGGGGCTGCCCGGTTGTGGACGAATGGGAATTAGCAGTACCAGCGTTGCGGGGCCGTTTTCTTCCGTTCTGTAGCGAATTTCATTTTCTCCGGCAAGAGCGAGACGGACATTTGCGGAGTCAGGAGATGGAGCGTCTGGCTCTTCGGGAAGCCGTTTGCCGTTTGCTAGTATTTTTCCTTCGTTGTTGAGAATTAATGCTGCTGTGTTGCGGGAAGTCAAATCTCTGGCTAAAATCGCTGCTGTTGCCGGAGAGAGAGCATCAGCAACGGTGTCGCTCAGTGAATTGGTGAGCCAATGCTCAATGATGGGTTTGGCTCTGGCGCGTAGATGGTCGGATTTGTTTTGTACGAGCAATTGCCAGACATTCCAGTAGGAGTAAATTCCCAAAACGCTGACGGAAAAAATGAGTAGTGTTACATAGAGTAAACTCAGACGAGCCCGCAGGGAGAGATTGTCAATCCATTTCATTCCTTTGCCTCCGGATGAAATGAATAACCCACGCCGTAAACCGTTTGAATCAAGCGTGGAGGCCTGTCGTCCAATTTGTCCCGCAAATGGCTGATGTGAACATCGATGATGTTGGCTTCTCCCACGTAATTGTAGCCTAAAACACGGTTGAGCAACGTCTCCCTGGTAAACACACGGCGCGGATGGCGCATAAATAATTCCAATATAGCAAATTCCGTCGGCGTCAGATCGATGGAATTGGCCGATTTTGTTACTTCATGGGATTCCGTATCCAGAATAATGTCAGCGGCAGTTAATTTGTTGTGGTAACTCACAGCGCCACTGCGACGCAACAGAGCCCTGATGCGCGCCAGAAGCTCATCGAAGCTGAACGGTTTGGTCATGTAGTCATCCGCTCCGGTATCCAGCCCTTTTACGCGATCGGCAATGTCTTTTTTGGCGGTGAGCATCAAAATGGGGATATCCAGTCCGCGATCGCGAATTCTCCGGCACACTTCGAAACCATCGATGTCCGGCAGCATAATGTCTAGAATCAGCAGTTTGAAAATTTCCTGTTGTAGTGCTGACAGACCGGAATGACCGTTCTCTGTCAGAGTGACATCATAGCCTTCATAGGTTAAACCGGTGCGCAGAAATTCTGTGATTACCGGCTCATCTTCGATGACAAGGATTTTTTCTTTTTCACACACGATATTTAATTTGCAGTCTATTTTTGGAAAATTTAGTATGAAACAAATCTCTATGAATTGAGAACTAAAATGCCTGCTCTTAGAAAAAGGGGCATTTTACAAAGGCAAATGATTTTCCCCAAAATACCGCTTTACCAATTTTCAAGCAGTGATATTTTTTTTACTATTTTTATACCAACTTGTTCAGTCGGTAAATCAAAAATTTACCGGTTTCTGTAATCTTAATTGACTATTGCAGTAGAAGCATTTTCATCGTCCTGTGAAAATTTCCGGCTTTAATTTGATACAAATAAATTCCGTCACCGACTTTTGCTCCGGCGTTGTTTTTACCGTCCCAGGAAATTTTATGAATTCCGGGACGACAGATTTTGTCAATGAGCGTGGCAATTTCCTGCCCCAGCATGTTGTACACTTTCACGCTCACCCGGCTCAATTCCGGAACAGAAAATTGAATCACCGTCGAGGGATTGAACGGATTGGGATAGTTTTGCGCCAGAGAATACTTGAGAGCCGAATTTGCAACGATACTTTGAACGTTTGTTTGACTGATTGCTAAAGGTGCCGACAGGGCAGAGGTATTGCTGTCTGCATCAGTTGCTGTCGCCGTGACATTGGCAAAATTGGGTGTCGTTTCAAGTATCAAACTAAAATGACCTGATCCGTCGGCAGTCGTCGTGCCCAGATATTCTCGCGCCTGGCCATCTTCGTCATTGAAGACCTCAATGATGTTACCGGCGCCAGCTTCACCTTCCACGTTTTGAGGGGATGCGGTCAAAAGCGTTGGAGATGCGATATTGTTGTTGGTACCGTATGATAAGTAAATACCGGTGAATTCATTTCCGGACAGTAAGTTGCGGCTTAATCTGTTGCGCACTGCACCTTCCTGGATACCAATGGCGTAAAGCTGGCAGAAGCCGATTTTATTATCTTGCACGATATTGTCATGAGAGGAGTCGCTCAGCCATACGCCGACCGACAGGCTCCCGATTTTTTCCCAAGACTGGGAAATGTTAAAATAATTTTCCCGCACCAGCAATCTTTCACTTTGCCATGAGGTCAGACCGACGCTGCCGCCGCCAACTATATTCAGAGAGACTTCTATGTTATTTGAGGATCGAACCACAATAGGACCATAAACAGGATTGGAAAGTGAGTGCTCATGCAGTCGGTCAATGCCCATAATGTTTCCGGTAATAGAAATATCACTGCATTGTTCCAAGTAAATTGCCGAATAGAAACCGCCTAAAAGGAGATTACCTGCTGTTGATTCTGTACCGCCGATTATTATTTGAGAGCTGTTCATCAAATATATCCCATAACTGTCATTCCCCAAAGAATCAGTTCCTGATGGGTCGGAACCAATATAACACCCGGAAATACATCCACCGTTTGCATTAATAAAACTAATGCCGGCTGAGTATTGTGAAAGCACGACATCATAAACATTGAACTCTGTCAACTCCTGGGCGACAAAACAATCATATTTCGGTGCCCCCATTAATTGTCCGCTAAACATGATTTCAGGCCCATCCGGGTTGCTGTCTTCGCCTATGAAGTCACTTTGCGAACTACCATCGATGGTCAGGCTGTCTGTATGGATATTGATCCCCGTAGTGGTCTTTATTGTCCAAACCCCGGTTTGCGAGTCAAATCCCGGATCTAATTTGGGAATTTGAAACAGAATGCGTTTGCTGCCGCTGACGTTTTGCGCTGCTGATATTGCTTCGGTGATCGAACCGGCTCCTGTCTCGTTCGTGGAGGTGACAATAAATGTTTGAATCTCGCCATCATTTGGCGGGATGACTGCATTTGAAAATGCTGAAGTATTCCCCGCAACGTCTGTCGCCGTGGCTGTGACATAGGGGCCCTGTACTTTTTCTGTCCATGCAAAATGACCATTTGCATCAGCAGTGACGCTTCCCTGAAAAAATTTTCCTTGATCGTTTTGGTCGGAGAAAATTTCGATTGTGGCGTTTGCCACAGTCTCGCCGCTGATTTCGCCGGCTTCGATAGTCAACACAGGGGGCTGGATGTCGCCGTTGGCGCCGATAAACATAAAAATACCGGAGTTAACATTGTCGTAGATACTGTTTTGGGAAAATGTATTCTGCTCTGTCCCGGCGTCAAACACAGCAATCCCGGAGGAACTGTTGAAAGCTATTTCATTTTCCGTTATTTTGTTTTTTGAAGCGTTCCCTCCGACAAAAACACCGGAACCCTGATTTCCCAGGTTTTGTTTTCCGGGCGTCAATCCAATTTTATTTCCGACAATCAGGTTATTTATACAACCAGAGCTGGATAGGACTAATCCCTGAATCGAATTACCAGAAATGATATTTCCTTCTGCAGCATTCACGGAACCAATTCGGTTGTCGCCTCCGTCATAGATATAGATGCCCGTCTGGTTTGGGTGTGCGGTTTTCCCGGCAGGTCCTGTGCCGAGGTAGCAGGCTTCAATTACATTGTGATGTGCTGACTGCCCGCTTATGCCAATGCCGGAGCCGACAATGCCATTGACAACAATGTATGATATGCGATTGTAGCTGCTGGTAATCAGTAAGCCATTGTAGATATCACCTGAATTTGTTGTTAAAACGATTTCAGGCCCGTCGCTGTTTGTGTCTTCACCCAGAAGCTCGCGTTGGGAATAACCATTTAGATAAAGACTGTCATCCATGATCATCGGTAGTTCTTCTTCAATCGCTATTGTCCATGCGCCGGAAGAAGGATCGTAACCGGGATCATCCTGGGGAATATTAAAACGAATGGTATCTGCTCCACTGCCCACGTTTGCTAATTTAATCGCTTCCCGCAACGACCATAGTCCGGTATCTTTGGTATTCGCGACTCGAATGCCGGAAAAGGGAACATATTCTGGTACGTCCGCTACCCACAAACCATCTCCCCAGGTAGAGGAGTAAAGTTTTGAATGATCAGAATTCATCGTAATTGCAGTAACCCTGATTTCGTCCAGTCCCAGCGCTGCAAAGGCTTTGCCTCCGTTTTCTGACATCCAGGCGCCTTTTACTCCCGCTTCATAAGAGCTGCTTCCGAATATGCGTTCGGAATGGTCAGGATCGAGCAGAAAGAAAAACATTGCCTGCCCGCTAAGCGTTGTCCAGGTAGAGCCAAAATCACGCGATCGGTAAAGTGTGCCGCCTTCCGTCAAAAAATAGACAGAACCATTGAATCGATTGACTCCCATTTTTTGAGCATGCCAGGCGACAAAGGCAATATTTTGCCATGTGTGCCCGCCATCAAACGAGCGAAAGAGCGGAGGACTGTACGGCTGCGGGTGGTCTGCCAGTTCTACTGATACGTAGAGGACGTTGTTGGCTGAATCTTCCACAATATCCCAGCAAAGAATATAGTGGGTATTTACACCGAAAGGAAAGGCGGTAAAATGATGGCCTCCATCAGTGGATTTGTAAATAGCAGGATTGGAATTATTATCAGTTTGCGGACCAAGATAGATACTCCCGTCAATTTTGCTCACCAGCACCGATCGAATGTACTCCGGACATGTATAAACAATGCTCCAGGTTTTTCCTCTGTCCTCTGATTTGTACACTTTATCCCATACACCGGCATAAACGATATTGGGATTCGTCGGATCGATTTGCAGCCCTTCCGCATCCAGTCCGCGTTTGTTAATGGCATGAGTCCAATGAGCGCCGCCGTCCCGGGTGATATACAAACCATTTTCAACAGAAATGACGTACCAGAGATTGCTATCCTGCGGATCGATGATAACATTGTCGATATTATCCAACCCCAGGGCAGTCCCGGTTTTTTGCCATGTCCAGTTTTCAGTTTGTACGGCTATCTCACTGGTTGGAGAATTTTTTATGTTGTCGATTTGCCTCGATACAGATAACTGAGGAGAAGAAAAATAGAATGTAACTGCTAATAGCACGATCTTCATTGTTTTCATGGACGAAGTCTCCTGAAATTAATTAGCTGAAGTGCCTCTTGATATATTGATCCGAGGCAAATCGATTGTCAAAATCTGTTTTTAAAAGCAGTTTTAATTGTTTGTTACTATCAGAAAATATTGCAAATGTTGGCTCAAGCTACCGGAATTATTCCGGTGTTCAAAAAAAGGAGCAAGTATGTTTTTATTAATTACAGTGGATTTTTTTATAGGGAGGTTTGACCGGGTATGGCATACTTGGCTGAACCTTCCAGAAATATAATACCGGAACGGATGCTGGTTCCGGCTGGAGCGATAAGCTTGATTACATTGGAGTCCAAGTATCAAGAACTACGTTATGTGATCAGAAAATGATGAACTATTTTCCAAAAGTAAAGTGTCAGGCGCATTGTCATTTAAATATAACACAAAAAACTATCGATGTCAAACGTAAAAAGACTCAATTGGGAAAAAAATGCGGAAATAATTGGTATTTTTTAAATTCCTATGAAACAACTTGAGAGTTGCTTCTCATTGCTAACAGTTCAAAGGTGCCGGACGCCATAAACGTTTGCGGTAATTTTAGCGCTCATCAAAAGATGCTCCGAATGACCAGCAAAATCCCGATGATCAGAAAGACAATCCCCACTGGCGCGGCAACTACGGTCGCTGCTAGCATTGCACCAAAGATGAGAAAAAGGACTCCTGTGATTCCCGTGAAAATTCTTCCGATTAATTCCAATATTGCCGTTAACAATCGCCATAATGCCACAAAAGGCCAAGTAAGCCATTTCATCATGTTTTCTCCGGTGACTTTGTGAAAAATTTACATATCTGAAAAAAAGCGATAACGCCACGCTGTTAATTTTAGATCAATATCTGAAATGTTTGATCGGTTCGCCCTTGTCGCCGATTTCTGTCATCGCTTCAATGCCGATTTGCAGATGAATTTTAGTCCACTTTTCAGCGACTAACCGATCTAATTTCTCTGTCTTAACCCCGTCCGGGGTGATCGGCACATCGGAAACCAGGAGCAACGCTCCGCGGGCGATTTCGTCATAATGCCCCACGATGAAAATTGTCGCAGTTTCCATGTCGATGGCAATGCAGGTCATTTCTTTTAGTCGTTGTAAGAATTTTTTGTCATGTTCCCAAAGGCGGCGGTTGGTCGTGTAAACTACACCGGTGCGATATTCATAGCCTTGAGCGACTATCTTTTCCGAAACGAATTTGTGCAATTTAAAAGAGGGGAGTGCTGGCACTTCAGGCGGAAAATACTCTCCGCTTGTTCCTTCTCCGCGAATTGCCGCTATCGGCAGAATGAAATGACCGATGTCGCTGGATTTCTTAAGTCCTCCGCATTTCCCTAAAAACAGTACCCCCTTGGGCTGGCGCGCCACGAGCAAATCCATGATTGTAGCAGCATTCGCCGAACCAATGCCAAAATTGATGATTGTCAATCCCTTGTCATTGGTCGCTGCCTGCATGGGTCTGTCTTCACCATAAATATCGCAATTGAATATCTCGGCGAACATTTTCAGATAGCTTTTGAAATTTGTCAATAGAATGTAATCGCCAAATTTATCCAGTGGCATTCCTGTGTAGCGCGGAAGCCAATCTTTGGCAATTTTCAGCCGATCTAATGAACTCATCTGCGCTCCGTTTCTGCTTAACTTTTTTCCAATTTTAATCGCATAATAGGCCTTTTCGATGAACGCCGGGAGACTTCTTCGAAACCCGCTTTCCGAAAAGTGCTTGCCAGACCTGTGAAGGCAAAGGCTGCCGGATAATTTTCGCTGGTGTCGATGGGATACGCTTCCAAAATTTTTGCGTCATTTTCGTTGGCGAAGCGGATCGCGCCGTTGACAAGTTTGCCGCTCATCCCTTTTCGACGAAAATTTTTGGCAATGAAAAAGCAAACTATCGACCAAACAGGTTCGTCGTCAATGGGCTTCAAAATTTGCGAGCGCTGCAAACGGGGGAAATTTTCACGCGGTCCAAGAGAACACCAGCCCACTGGTTCATTTTCTTGGTATAATAAAATGCCGGGGATTTTGCCCGAGTGTACTAATTTTTCCATGGCGTCCCGGTTCTTATAGCCTTTTTGAATCTCAAATTCTTTCACTGATATGCGCCACCACATGCAGAAGCAGCCGGCGCATCCGCCTTTTTCGCCAAACAGACGAATAAAGTCATGCCATCGCTCGGGTGTCAACGGAGAAATGTTTGCCGCGGAAGTTACCATTCAGTCGTTACCCTCGTGCTACAATTTCAGAGACTTGGTGCAAACTTTCATCTTCTTTTAGTTTCAAGCCGTCAATGGGGAAATCTTTTTGTAGTTGTTTTAGCCAAATATCGTTTCGTCTCCATTGCCAGAAGCGAAAACTTGAAAAAATGTATTTGCCATCTCTTTTTGCATAGCCATGCTTTTGTGCATTGCAGTGAATCAGATTGAAATAGCGGTAAAACTCATCTTTGGTGCGAAGGCAGATATCCCAATAATTGAAAAACAGCGTTCCAATTCGGTGTTTGCTTTCCAGATTTTTGATTTCCGCAGCGCAGTGTACACCAATGGCTTTTACGATTTCCGGGAAATGTTTGCCGATCCTTGTTTTAAACAATAAGTGGAAATGATCATCGAAAATTGCCCAGGCATAGAGATGATAGTTATTTTTTCTGAAAATTTTTGTGATTGTTTCAAAGAGAACTTTTTTTCGCTCATCTGAGTCCAAAAGACATTTTCGTTTTACGGTGTGCACTGTTAAAAAATAGATTGTGTCATTGAGATAATAATGCCTGATATAATGACGCGCCATTCTTTCGTCACCGAATTTTTTTCTTTTCTTTAAATTAAATTATCAAGAAAATGTAATCACCGATTTCATTGCTCTGGTGAAAAGAAAATCAGCAGTGATGACTTATCAGTGCAAAACAATTAAAACTGAAAAAGAGAGCTATCCATATTTTAATAATTTTTTGCTTAATGTCAAGCATTTTTCTCGATTTTTTGAATATCCCACAAAATTTCCGAGTACTTTTTACGCTAAATAATTTTTTTGACTTCTTTTTTTGCAACTCCGAATTTTTCTTGTCTGATTCATGGGAAGTTGAAGTGCTCCCCATCTTTAGGACAGTTTTTTGGCAAAAATAAGGTGGTATCAATTAAGCATTTGTGGTAACGGAAATATCTCATTACCTGATGTCGGAAAAAGAAGCGAAACGTCATTCAGGCGAAATAGAAGGCAGTGAAAAGGCGATGTTTCCAATTAAATCAGATATAGGGCGGAAAATAAAAAAAGCGGGCCAAAGGACGTACCCGCTTGCGGTATTTCGAATTGATTTTTAAAAATGAGGTGATCATTTCTGATCATCTTCCGGATTCAAGTCAATGTTATACTTTTTTAATTTTCTCCATAGCGTGGTGGTGGAAATACCCAATTTTTGCGCTGTGACTTTCTGGTTGTTGTCATATCTTTCCAGAGTATCGAGAATGAGCCATTTCTCCATTTCGTCGAGCGTCATATCTTTTCGTTCGGAGCGCGACTCCTGAATTTTATGCATTCTTTTAGGAAAAGAATAAGCTAAATCATCCGAATCAATGATGTTTTTTCTGGCGAGTGCTACACTTCGTTCAACAACATTTTCGAGTTCGCGTACATTGCCGGGCCAGTCATAATCAATAAAAAATGACATGGCTGATGGGGAAACTCCTTTGATATCTTTATTATTTTTCTTGGCATACACTTTGATGAAATGATCAACCAGCATGGGAATATCTTCTTTCCTGTCACGCAAAGGAGGTATGTGTATGGGGATGACATTCAATCTGTAATAAAGATCCTCTCGATCATTCTCACATCTACTCGTATAGAACGGTTTTCTCCGATGCGGCGCAATTCACCGTCCTGCAAAAATCGCAAAAGGCGAACTTGTGTCTGCGGAGCAATGTCCCCGATCTCGTCCAGAAAAATTGTGCCCAGATCCGCCTCTTCAAAAAGTCCTTTTTTGTCCCGAATGGCGCCTGTGAACGAGCCCTTCATGTGACCAAAAAGCTCGCTGTCCAGCAAATTTTCAGGCAGCGAAGCGCAGTTGATGGTAAGCATTGGCTTGTCTCGCCGGTGACTGTTGAGATGAATCGCTTTGGCGATCAGCTCTTTACCTGTCCCTGTCTCGCCGGTGAGAAGTACCGTGCTGTCAGTTTGCGAGACCTGGTAAGCCAATTTAAGGACATTATTTAATGGCTCGGAATTCCCGATGATATTATCAAATTTATATTTCTCTCGGAGCGCCTCTCTCAATTGCTGAACTTCAATAACAGCTTCATGCTTTTCAAGCGCTCGCTTTACCAATAGTAGAAATTCTTCGTTATTGTAATCTTTTTGGATGTAATCATAAGCGCCTAATTTCATCGCCTCAACGCCGCTTTCAATGGTGCCAAACGCTGTAATCACAATCACTTCTGAAGTAGGATGCATTTTTTTTGTTTGTTTGAGCACTTCCAATCCATCCACTTTTTTCATGCGCATATCAGTGATGATGAGATCAAAATATTTTTCGCGGAGTCGTTGAATCGCCGACTCACCGTCCGGGGCTTGTTCGACTTGATGCCCTCCTTTTCGTACCAAAAGAGAAGCCAATACTTTACGTGAATTTTCTAAATCATCAACAACTAAAATATCTGCCATATCATTTCCTCATTTCTGATAATTTTCAAATTGCGAGAAAACTCATCGATTTAAATCAAGCCGGGTGTTTGTTCAGCAATAATTTTTTGATAAAGAATCGGGAGGATAATTGTCACTGAAGTACCTTGTGACGGTTTACTATCAATATGTATCTCTCCATTGTGTTTTTCGAGAATCCGTTTGCTGATAGATAATCCCATACCGGAATGATTCTCCTTGTCCGTGAAAAAAGGTTTGAAAATATTATCCATGTCTTCCGGACGGATGCCACAGCCGGAATCTTTGAAGCGGATGGCGAGCACATCGTCGTTAAATTCATTTTTTTCAAGGCTGGTCACAATTTCCAAAATTCCGCCATCGGGCATTGATTCCAGCGCATTGTCCATGATGTTGAAAAATACGCTTTTGATTTGTGGCCGATCAATGTACATCGGTGGCGGTGATGCCAGTAATTTGGTGACGATAGAGATGTCTGCCGGGGCGTTCTGCTGCTGAAATGAAACAGCTTCTTCGATCAGTTCATTAATATCAGTCAACGAAATGTCTGGACTATTTAATTTAGCATAATATGAAAATTCTTTGATAATTTGATCTAATCTTTTGTTCTCTTCAAGAATGATATTCATCAAATCTTCGTCTTCGCCGGTAACCAATAAACTGTCGCGCAGGATTTCAATGGATGTGTTAATCGCACTTAACGGATTGCGTATCTCGTGCGCAATACCAGAGGCAATTTCTGCAATTTCTTTCTGAAATTTTTCTTGTTGCACTGCATTTTCGGCTCGCCTGACTGGGATCGTATCAATGAAAGCGCAGATGAGCTGATCTTTGTCTTGTAAATAATTGAAATTCAGCATCATTGAAATTTGTTCGCGTTTACTGGAGACAAAAGTTGAGAGTAAAGAGTGAGGTAGAGAGACAGCTTCAAATTTTGTTTTCAGTAATTCTTTGATGTCATTTCTATCATCGTGAGCGATGAAGTCATAGATCGCCAATTTATCAATAATTTGTTCCTGCTTGATTTTTGATAATTTTTCAAATTCCTTATTTGCATGAAGAATAGTACCCTTCGCATCGATAATTAAAAGGGCAATTCCTGCATTTTCAAAATAATCTTTGAATGTTTCCACGGCTTTTTCCAATCAGTCTGAAATTTTTCATCTTCTTAACTTATTTAATCTAAAATAAATTAAGAACTTTTACAGATAAAATCAAGCAGTTTTTAAGATAACAGCTTTTCTGATAAAAAATCGTTTCTGTTTGCATGTTTGTAAATTTGTTTGAATTACTATCAAAAAATACAGCCAGAGAACATTTTTTGCTGAATAATGAGAATTATTCCGCCATTTTCTTGCTCATAATTGCTGAGCATAAACATCTCATACATGTTTTCCCCGAAACGATGAAATGACCCCGCGCAAAAGGTATAACAGTTAGCGCGGTTTTACATCTCCCCCCGTTGCGTCGCGGGTTATGCTTCGCAATCAGCGTTTTTAGTTTTTGGGTATGTCAAATTTGGAATAGTGGCTCTATTCACGTGCAACAACGGGAATATTTTGTAACATTATGTGCAAATTAAATGCCAGATTGTCGTTTATTTTAACAGAAATTAATTTTTTCGCTAACTCATTTAAAAATAGAATGTTTTGGACGTTTTAATAGTTTCATAATGAAAAGATTGGGTGGAAAGTGTTTCAAAATGAAATGATTGGGATTGCAAAATGAAAAGAAAAGCGAAGCTTGTGAGGAAAAGAGGGAGGCATGACCCAGCAGAATCAAAATTTGTGCAATGACAAAAATACAGATTAAAAAACTTGACATTTTCAAATTAATTCGTTATTTTTCATTCTCAAAATTTGTCAAGTCTTTATGCA